>NZ_JBFRJZ010000004.1:0-132110 GCF_041469125.1 Vibrio sp. 10N.286.51.E5
TCCAACGTTTAATTTAAGCTCGTGTATACCTAATCTGTTCAAGGTCCTCTAAACCTTGGACAGATTAGTAGTATTTGCACTTAACGTATTGAAAATAATCAAGTGTAGCGGTGAATGGGTAACAACTTTCAGCGTAATAGCAATTGAAACACCTAAGTATTTAGGTTCCTTTTCGATTAACACTCAGTACCTTCTGAAAGCAACAATGCATCTTCTAATTCAACCCCAAGATAGCGGATTGTATTATCTACCTTGGTATGACCAAGTAGTAGCTGCACCGCTCGGATATTTTTCGTTTTTGCGTAGACTAACGTCGCTTTTGTTCGCCTCATCGAGTGAGTGCCATACAAGTTAGGATCCAACCCCAGATTAGAAGCCCATCTCCTCACTAAGTATCGATAGTACGAATAGCTAATCGGTTGTTGCTTTCGCCTTTGGCTTGGGAAAATAAAATTGCTGTCATGTAGCGAAGCCATCAAAATCCATTTCATTAGACTCTGTTGAGTTCTTGTCGTTATCTCAAATTGAACTTCAATATCTGTTTTGCGCTGGATATGCTTAACGCGTTTAAATATCCTATCTTGCGAAGATACATCGCAAACTCTGAGAACGAGCAAGTCACTTGCTCTAAGTTTGCTATCAATAGCTAAGTTGAGCAACGCAAGCTGCATCAAATTATTTTCAATTTCTAATCTGGTTCTGATCCGCCAAACTTCCTCAAGCCGAAAAGGCTTTTTGACGCCACTTCGTTTCGTTTTGTTGAAAACTACCATGATGACCTCCTTTTTAATTTGGTCATCACGATTGTAGTTGGAAGGAAATGGACATTTCTGAGTTAGCGACTTTGCTAATTTAATAACATGCGAATAATTCTAGGTATTGGAAAATCGCTTGGTAAGGTGTCTAATTTCGTGGTGCGGCTCGATATCGAGCCATCAACCACTTTAGTAGTCAGTCTAGTGCTTAACATAGTAAACAATTAAGCATGATAGTATCCATGAGTGTTTGTTCGTGGGTGGCTACCTGTCTTTTACTTGAATCAACAAACAAATGAGGATTAAACCGATACCACTCCAACCAAGCAGCGGTATCGACTCGCCAACCACCACCACAGCTAAAGCTGCTGCTACAACAGGCTCAAAAAGCGTAATCAAACTTGCACTGCTTGCGGTCACAAACCTTAGGCCAAATCCATAAGCAATATAACCTAAACCCATTGGAATCAAAGCCATATAGCCAACTACCAGAATATTGGTTGTTGATGCAAAAAGGTTTTCGCCAGTGACCAAAAGTGTTGGGAGCAAAATTAATGAACCAAAACCAAAAATACAGCCTAAAGCCGATTGGGATTCGACACCCTGTTCAATGAGTGTTTTAGCAACCCATGAATAGACGGCATAAAATAAACCCGCCATAAGACCCAACAAGATGCCAATCAGTCTTAAGTTACTGACTGTATCGGTTGCATATGACTCTGAGAAAACTAACAACATGATGCCTGCAATTCCGACAGAGAAGCTTAGCAACCATTTTTTCGTGATGTTTTTACCTTTGCTAAATAGACACTCAAGTAAAACCGCAAAAAACGGTGCTGTAGCAATAGAAATCACGGTACCAATTGCGACACCAGCCAGCCTCATGGAGGAATAAAATGCTAATGGATAAGCAGCTAAAGCAATTGCACTAATCGCCAATTTCCTCTTATGATTCAGAATCTTTTTGAAATCATGTCGAAGTTGCTTGCGAGACAGTGCGACTTGAAAAAGCCCACCAACCCCCATTGAAAAAGCACCTATTGCCAGAGAACTGATATCTGGAGCTAAACTAGCGACTGTGCCAGTAGTGCCCCATAAGATTGAAGCAAACAGTATCGAGAAAATGCCGAGCTGATAGGAAGTATAGCGATTGTACAACATAAATATATCTACCGAGGAACTGATAACAAGGCAGAAATCTTAGGCGATTAATCACATCATGTATTTGCTAAAAGGACGCAATAGTTGCTTAAATAGACCAACTCAAGAACGAGCGAACGCTCTTGGTGACATTCCATAGTAGGTGGAAAAACGTCGACTAAAAGCTGAAAGGTCACTGTATCCTACTCGTTCAGCTATTAACTGCACAGGTAAGTCAGTATGGGTCAGCAGTGCCTTAGCCTTTTCCATACGTTGCTCAGTGATGTATTTGAACACACTCATTCCTATGTTTTCTTTAAAAAGCTTCTTGAACTGGGTTGGACTAAGATATATAGCCTTAGCAAGCGATTGAATAGTTAGAGGCTCGGCTAGCCGTTTGCTGATCATGTTCTGCACTGCACGAATTCGTGGATCGCTCGTTCGAGACAACTCTTGCTGTCCCAGCAATAAAGTAAAAATATTGACTATAGAGGCTTCAATTTGATTATCCACCTGATATTCAAGTTGCTTTTCAACAAAATGAAGAAAGCTCAACAAAGGGGGAGAGGTTGAAAAAACGGCTAACTCCTCACTGATCAAATGTGAAGGAAGTTGATCATAATCAGCTACAATGAATCGTGCGGCTTCATCAGCAGTAAATCCATGTGCTATTCCTTTTGGGATCACCACGCACTCACCGACACTCACCTTACCCAAGAAACCATTCATATCAATATGAATATTGCCTTGAATAGGCAGTACCAGTTGATGATAGCTATCGTGAACATGGCTACTAAAGTGCTTTGTGTAAGTGCGAATACTTAAACTAGTTTTCATATCAACAACAAGTTAGAAAAAAATAACAGGCATCTTCCGCCACTTTCGCTCATAACAAAAAGTAGGTCAAGCAGACGCTTCACGTAACTTAAAATGGGGCAGTTCTGAGCTAGGTGGCACTATTTGAGAAAAGTGCCACGAGTAAAACTTCAAACCTATGAAGCCTCTGGACAGAAGCGTGTCAGTGATTTTGCTACATTAGCATTTAACGGATTACTTCTATTACAACAAAACCTCCAACCTAGTGGCCAAACTCACCCATCAAATACAATAGGTTGCTCATCTATAGGTACAGACAAAATTTTCAAAGATCGTCCTGAGATCGGGATAGCCAATAAGTTAGAATCACTCTAGATTCGCTATGGAAGTGTCAAAACACGGCGAGTAATCTTCTCTATCAAAATCATAAAAAGAGGTAAATGAAACTGAAGAAGCATCAGTGCCATTTACCCACTTTCAATACGTGGCTTTTCAGAATTGATATTGCATTCCTAAAGTAACCAAGTATTCATCATGGTCATAAAAATCAATGTTAGCGTCAGTGATGTCCCACCCACCTCTCGCAATGAAAAGTGTATTCTTCCAATCAAATGGCATCGCATATATGTATGTCGCTGACACACCGAGCTTCGTATCTTCCCGAGTTCGCTTCCAGAGAGGGTTTATGTCGTCAAATTTTTGAAGTCCAACGCTGCCCGCTAGCATTGTAATATGTCGCCCGTTTCTTAGTTGAAACTCAGCTTCTGTACTAATACGCTGGCTCTTTAATGCCGAACCTGAAGCATCAACATCTAGGTAATTGATCAACCACTCGATTCCCCACGACTCATTTAAGTCAGTCATGTAATTTAGTTCAACATAGCTAAGGTTCGAATTTCTAGAGAGCGCTGCTAAACTGTCTTCTTGGTCTAGCAAATACTTCCCGCGAGCAAGTTCAAGAGACCAATCTGAACCCAAAACTCGGTCATAATTTAAAACAAGACCTTTCACAGCAGCGTTTGTTGTCGTTCTATCTGATTTCAATTGATAAGGGTTTTTCCAGACTTCTTTCTCCAACAATCCCGGGACCACACCAATCGCTATATTTGAGCCGTCAGTCAAATAATGACGATATCCAGCTTGTGTGTAAAAGTCGCTCGCCATTCCAACAATATCAGTTTTAAAATACACTTCATTTGAATCATCAAAACGATAGTTAAGATCCCAAAAAGGAATAACAATAGCTTCACTCTGCCGGTCTTGAGAACTCGAATAATCAGTGATTTTAGCTTCAGAATCGGTATCCATCACCGAGTTAGTACCATCGACCCCCGTAAAAAGACTGACACTACCATGAAAGCCAGTTGTGTTTTGTTCCTCTGCATACACTGCAGAACTAGCCAACACGCATCCAACCGCCAACAGCTTAAGGTAACCTTTTAGTGAGAATAACTTGGTCGCCTTGTTTCTCTGTTTAGAACTCAACGAAGGCGTAAATAAAACTGGGTGAACTAACAAGTTTGAGTGAATCATCGTACTATCCTTATGTGCTTAGATAGCCAGACTCTACTTAGGCTTGTGTCACAACAAAGTCACAACTCACTGATTAACTTATTTAGAAATAAATCACAGCCTTCGCTTTGTGAGATGTCACCGACAAATGATAGCGCCAGTTGGCACTCTTACAGACAGCTGAAATGATTTCATCTCCATGACCAAAGCCTTGCCCATCGTGTTCCCTAACATCATTTCCAATCACAAGTCGTCGTCCTTTTAACTGGATGAATATATAGCTATCGGTGTAACTCATCGCATTACGGATAAGATTCGCGATAATGACCTTTGCAAAATAACTTTCTATTTCAACATCCGACAGCAAAACTTGGTCTAGTTGGATACTTCGACCAGAAAGCAAAAAGTGATGCTGCTCGATCGTTTCATTAATGACTGCCTGTAATGACTTTTTAGGCTGAATCCCCTTTTCTTCCCGACCGAGTAACAAAAAGGTATTGATCAAGTTATCCATCTCTTTATTTGCGACTTGAACACGGCTGATTATTTGCCGTTTTTTATCATTAACTTCTGCGATTTGTAGCAGATCGGTCGCCCCTAGAATCACATTAACCGGCGTTCGTAATTCATGGCTGGCAAAGCGAGTAAACTGTTGCTCTCGCTTCAAAAAGGATTGAATCCTAGAATAGGATTGGTGATAAGTCCGATACAGTGCCCCAATTTCATCTTTACGCGACGAAATGGCACTATCATTAACGTTGTCAGACGGGTGTTGAATTTGATGGACCAAAAGGTCAATTGGACCGCTAAAATAACCTGACAGTAAGTGGGCAGCAACCAGTCCCAAAACAAACACAACGACCATCATGTACCCAACATAAGCCATCACTCCTTCGCCATAATCGACCATGTGGGGATCCAGTTCAGGGAAATAGACAAAGTGAAGCCACTTTTGTTGGAACGGTGACATAAAAGTCACCGTATGAGCATCGCTGAGCTCAAATTCTTCTATCCCTATGTTTGTTATACCTTCAAGAAAACTCGGTTTGTTATCGTCTTCAAATTGGTATACAGCAAGGAAATTATCTTCCGGGCTAGTCCAGTCTCCGGTCACTAACGATGTTTGTATCCATTGCTGTTGTAGCAACTTTACGCGTTGGTTAATAAAACTGTCGGCGGCAATTTCGGTAGCCGCCCACGCAATCACTCCGATCGCAATGACCACGAGTAACATCAAAGCCGACATCACGGTAAAGACTTGATGCCTAAAGTGACCAAAGTACCATTGTATAAATGAGTTTTTCACATTAAACAGCATTAAGTCGATATCCTTGGCCACGTTCTGTAACCAGCACCCCTTCTGGCAATGCCTTTCTCAGACGGTATATTTGAGTGCGTAATGCGCTCGTTTCTTCGGGCTCATCGCCTTTCCAGATTTCATACGCAATGTCTTGATTACCGACGAGTTTTGGGGCTTTTTTTATGAGTAAACAAACGATACGTTTTTGAGTTGGGTCTAAAGCAATTTTTTCATCATTAGCCGTGACAGTATCGGTACCGACATCATAAACCAAACCACCATATCGAAACTCTGGGCTTAAGCGGCGTTGATTTCTCGCCTCGAGTGCTTCAACTCTAGCGTAAAGCTCTTGTAGCTCAAACGGCTTCACCAAATAGTCATCCGCGCCGGCTTTGAAGCCTGCTAATTTATCCTCAAGCGTATCCCTCGCGGTCAAAAAGATAATTGGTATATCAGCGTGACGACCCGCACGAATAGCACTGCAAGCCGTTAAACCGTTCATTACTGGCATCATAATATCCAATATTATTAGATCAAAGCGCGACTCATCCAACAATTGAATGGCGGCCTGCCCATTATAAGCAAAGTCAATATCGTGACCAAAGAGCTCTAAATAATCACCTAAATTAGCTGCGGTTGCGTGGTTGTCTTCTGCGACAAGTATTCTCATGTAATTTCCTTTTCAATGACTACTGTATTAGCGCGAAGATTGGTGACGTAATTGTGACATTGGCAAGCGTACTGTGATCACATCAACCAAACGGAGAGTTAAAATGAAAGTATCACCAAAACTAATCAGTTTCACAGCACTATTCGCTTTGTCGTCAATCAATTATGCTCATTCGACGGAAATCGCGCCCTCTGACGTTGCCCTTACACTCGCACAAGTACTCAACCCATCAGGTCAAACCCATACGTATTTAGTCACTGAATCTACGGGAAAAAGTGTAAAAGCGATCAATCTAAGTGACCATTTTGACTATTACCCGAGCGAAGCACTAAGCTTTATCGACCGATACGGCTATAGCACTTTGTCTGACGTACATTACGACCTCCCAGTCACATCCCTAGACTACAAACAACTACTCGCAGCAGGTGGGCAAGGATCTGAGCATATCGCAGCAGGCACTAACTACTTAGAGCATGGTGAAGAAGCAGATATTGACGAAGTCTTCCTATTTCCTAAGTTTTCCAAGCCAACACCAAACCACACCAAGATCCGCTACCAAAAGGATGTGCTTCTGGATTACGAGGTAGAGCTGTGTATGAGGTGGATTAAACCTATAAATAGCCCTGAACAAAGCGATGGTTATGCGGGGCTATTTGTATGTGGTGACTTTACTGACAGAGCGGAGCTGTTGCGGAAGATTGATGTCGACAACGTTACATCAGGTCATGGATTTAGTGATGCGAAAAGTGGACAATCACGCTTCCCAACCGGACCTTACATTGTGGTTCCCAAAGATTGGAACTCCTTCTTAAAAAGCGTGTTGCTAACCACCTATGTCAATGGTGAGCAGCGCCAACAAACCGCTGCTTCCGAAATGATTCGTGACCCCAAATCTCTTATTGAGATGATTCTAGAAAAGGGAGAACAGCCTATCTGGCGATATCAAGGTCAAGGCGTCACGTTATTCGACCAACAAGGGATTAATCCAAACCAAAATCTAGTGACAGGTACGCCGGCGGGTGTCGTTTACAACACCCCTGGGTGGGGTTATAGAATATCGAAATCCATCAAGTGGATCGTAACCTTTTCATTCTTAGATTCTGGTCCGGTAGACTATATTTTGGAGCAATACATCGAAGAAAGCTTTGATAACAAAAGTTACTTGCAAGCTGGAGATAAGGTGCAGCTCACCGGTACCTATCTGGGAAGCATAGACGTCGATATTACCAACTAGACACCCAAACTAACGACACTTTAATCTTAGCTTGCTCATTGTTTGCTGAACTCCATAAATACGCGTGCCTGATTAGTCGGCGCGTGTATCAATAAAACTTCTGGACATTTTCGTGTTTGGGATTTTGCTAAATTAGAAATAAATGAATAACTACAGGTATGGAAAATCACGTCGTAAAGATTTCCAACCTGCCTTGAGGTTACTTCTAGGGGAAGAGGAATAGTAATGAGTAAAAAGAAATCACAGGTTTTACTGTTTTTAAGTTTGACTGGTTATATTAATAAAAAAAACGAGCTACCATCTTGATAACTCGGGCCTAATTAATACGCTTTCGTCCAACCAGTCTAGACAGTTAGTATACTAGCACCTAGCTCATTACTGTTTGTTTCCAGCCATAACTTAAGCTCTTGCGGCCAAGTAACGGTGGGCTCAACAAAGAAGCCGCGCAGTAGCGAGAAGTAGATAGCCTGATCAACCAGAGGCAGTGGTGATTTACCCGCATTCGGTTGGATCAACGCTTCAGCGTTAAGCAACTGTGCGTTTACATCTGCAACAATTTGCTCTGTGCTTTCTAACAGGCGAACAAAGTTCAGCTCTTCTGTCTCTTTCTTCGCTTGCCATGCAGTAACACTTGCTTCAGTCGCGAACTCTTTTAGATTCAGTTTCGTCCAGCGAGGGTAGCCAATTCTTTGAATCAAAGGGAATGCCTCACGCTGAAATGCCAACGTCTCTTCTGATGGTGCGGCTACCGCATCAATACCAGCTTGCTCGATAAAGTAAGCAATGATATCCATGCTTTCCGCCATCACGCTGCCATCCGTTTTCTCCAAAACTGGCACCATTTTTTGACCGATTAAATCAATCAGAGTTTGCGCATCAGCATAATCTACAACTTGGTATTCAACGTTAAGCTTCAGTGCATTAGCAACATAAACAACACGGGCACAAAATGGACAATGCTCGTAGATATACAGTTTCATCAAAAATCCCGTTTTTATAAGTCTGAGTTAGTATTTAATTGCAGTTTTGCCAATTGACGCGCTGCTTTCGATACGTTGGTGTGCGTCTTTTAACGTCTCAACACCAAAGCCATTTAATGTTGTAGTGAGTGTTGATTTAATGCGGCCAGCATCAATCAAGTTTGCCGCTTGGAACAGGATATCTTGCTGCTTCTGGATATCGTCAGTGTTAAACAGCGAGCGAGTAAACATCAGCTCCCAGATAAAGCCAGCTGATTTGCCTTGTAGTTTTGATAGGTCAACACCACCATCAAATTCTACAATTGAGCTGATCATGCCTTGCGGAGCAATCAGCTCAACCATTGCATCCCAGTGACCTTTGGTATCTGCAACGTTGAAGATGTAGTCAACATGCTGAATGCCCTGCTCACGTACCGACTCCACTAGATTGCGGTGATTCACAACATGGTCAGCGCCCATATCTCTTACCCACTGCTCGGTCTCTGGTCTTGAAGCAGTCGCAATCACTGTTAGGTTAGTAAGCTGTTTCGCCAGTTGAACCGTAATCGAACCAACACCACCTGCGCCACCAATGATCAGAATAGATTTCTTCTCTTCTGGACGAACGCGTAGGCGATCAAACAAGGCTTCCCAACCTGTCAATGTAGCGAGAGGCATAACGGCTGCTGATTCGTCAGAAAGGCTTTTTGGTGCGTGAGCTGTAATTCGGTAATCAACCGCTTGGTACTCAGCATTTGCGCCCATACGAGTCACATCACCTGCGTAATAAACACGGTCACCAATCTCGAAGCCTGAAACATTGTCGCCTTTAGCAACCACTTCACCCACCGCGTCATAGCCCAATACTTTTGGTTGCTCTAGGGTTTTATCTTGTGCGTTGCGGATACGGATTTTTGCATCTGCTGGGTTAATCGAGGTCGCACTTACTTTTACAAGCAGGTCATTATCTTTTAACTCTGGCAGGCTTGTTTCAAACTCGAACAAGCTGTCTTGCTCTGTAATGGCTAGTGATTGAGTAAAACCAATTGCTTTCATTGTTGTTGGTGCTGACATGTTGTTTCTCCTTTGATTGGACACCTTCATCATAGAGATTTTTTACCCTAGATAAACCGCCCAATCTTTTAATTACATTCAATTTATTTTTGACAATAACACTGCTCGACCGGGTAGTGCTGAAATTCTTATCTGTTAACCTAGCTAAATAACACCTTGTGCAACTAACCATTCATACGTCACTTCATCTTGCGGTTTACCCTCACGGCACACTTTATAATCAAGCTCGGCAATAATATCGTTAGAGAAACGTAATGAATCTAAGGTTTTGAGCTGCTCATCAGTAAATAGATTTCTCTTATCCTCTCTCAGTAACAGTACAGCTCGGTCTACAATTCCAAGCAGCCCTTTCGGCTCTTTCAGCTCGCGAATATCATAACGATAGTGAAGAAATTGCGGTTTCCATAACGGCACAATGACCCACTCTTTATTTGCGACGGCATCTTCAAAAGCACTAAAACAGTCGTCTTCACTGCCGGTAAAAAACTCATAGCCAGCTTTACTTAAACCGTACTCTTCCATCATCTGGATAGAGAAGCGAGTGATCCCAGCTCCTGGATTAATACCTTGAATTTTAGGTCTCATTTGCTCGACGACTTCAGGCTTCAATAAATCCGCCACTTCAGCGACTATCTCTTCGGGTACGTAATCCGGTACCCCCCACAATGCGTAAGGTTCATAATGAAGTCCAAGCTCGATTAATGGCTCAACTTTTTCAACATCCGACTTATAGATACCATGGCTCGATGGCAACCAAGCAGAAGAAAGCATATCGATTTCACCCGTTTTCAGTTTTTCAAAATTTTCCTGATGAGGGGAAAAGATTCGCTCAACTTCGAAGCCCATACTTTTCAATACATTGCTAACCAATGAAGCTGTCGTGCGATGAAATGATAAATCTGTTACACCCATTGTGATTTTTTTATTCATTGTTCTTCCGCTCTTATCGTTGCTGATAGATTGATAATACAAGGCACTAGAGCAATCAAAAACAGCCTAATGTTTGATTTATTATCAAAAATAAATTGATAGACACCGATTTACACTTAATAAAAAAGCGCATGCATTGATAAAATACATACGCTTTATATTGACGAGTCTATCTATTGTCGTCTTAATCTAGTTTGATGCGTAACACATGGAACGGTTTGCTCGCACCTTCTTCGCCTTCATTAAGGGCTGGATTTAGATGCAGAGAATTTTGCGTCACGTAGAGGTAACCACCCTGAATTGAGAAGCCATCTGCCCATGACAGCAATTTGTCATCTTGTGCAAACGTCTTGAAGCTCTCACTCGTTACAATGCTCACAGCGTTTTTCTCAACATCGCCGACATAGATATTACCGTTATCGGCAATGATCATGCCGTCACTTGGGCGTTTTTCATTGTAGAACTCGATAGATTGAGCAAGCTCTTTATCTGTCAGCTTCTCGTTTGCAAGCGCACCCGCTGGTAGTCGGTAAATCGCACTGCCATTCACCGTGCCGAAATATACCCACTCGTTTGCAGCATCAATCGTTACTGGGTTCAGTCCAAGGTAAAGCGCATCAGAGCTACCATCTTCACGCTTTGCCCCCATCAGTGAACCATCAATCACCACATCATGCTCTGGTGATAGTAGCGCCTTGTAAGATTCAAGAACGCGGCGAGATTCCCCCGTCTCTAAATCCACAACAACAAACGCAGGTGCTGGGTCACCGAACAAGTTACCAAGGCTGGTATCTGCAATGTACATCTGGTTACGTTTGGTATCTAAAGCGAAATCCTGTAGGAAAGAGTTGCCGACAGTAACATCTTTGCTTATCTCGATGCGTTTAAATAGCTTGTTGTTTACTGTATCCCAAGCCACAATCTGCGCTGAAGCGTCAGCACTGCCCATGTCGAGAATCCAAACCACACCATCTTCGGTACTATCAATACCAATGACTGACGATAGACCAACCTTACCAGTCTCTGGACCATCCGCCCAATCTTCGCTTGGGAAAGGCTGAGTTGAACCATCTTTCATCAGTTCAACAACGCGATATTTTGGACCATCAAGAGGCTGCATTGAAAGGAATGTGCGGCCTTGTTCAGTCACAGTGATGTTCCCAGGGCGGGTGCCGTCAAGCTCAGCGACGACTTCGATCTCTGCTGCTTGAGCGGTATTAAAGAGGGTTGCTACCGCAATGGCTAAAAGTGATTTTACGTTTTTCATTTCATGTACCTTAGTGGGATTCACTTGATTTTGGTTCGTAATAAATGGCTGATACCCATCTAATGTAAAGTTAAGCGATTTGCGTCATTTCATTTAGCGTGAAACTTGCAACACACCCTTCCGTCGCTGCCATGTATTCTGCAAGGTGAGTATTACCCATGTGTGCTTGCCATAGCTCACGAGATACCCAGTTCTCGTAAAACATAAAATGTGCTGGGTTTTCGTTGTCTTGATGAAGGTCGTAGTTAATGCAGCCTTCTTCAGCACGCGTGATATCAATCAGCTTCAATAGCTCTGCTTTAACCAGTTCAACTTTATCTTCGTTCGCAACAATATTTGCAACAATAGTCAATTTAGTCATGTTTAATTCCTTTATCTCTCTACTTGTTAACAACAATAATAACCCTAAAAAAAACAACACCTTATTTCTGTAGCTTGCCGTAAGCACTGGCAACACCAATCAGTGTAGTCAATGAATCGTCATGGATTATCTAATTATTTTTTAAACATTATCTAAAATAAATTGATAATCATAAACGTATGCGCTAGGTCTTGTGTTTAGTCGGGTTTGTTTGAATGAAGCTATGATAGGCGAGTTATTAACAATGAAAAACAGGTTTTAATTTGAATTATTATCAAAAATAATTTGAATGCAGATTGTTCTGTCGTCAAGACTGCTTTATAAATAGTAGAAACGCAGCAAATACTGCTGTCCCTTTTTCTGGTAAAGGTCTCATCATGCTCTTAGAAGATTTACAGGTTATTTTAAAAGTCGCGGAGTTTCGCAGCATCACCGCAGCGGCAACCAGTTTAGATATGCGTACCGCCACAGCGAGTGCAGCGGTAAAGCGCGTTGAGGCATCATTGGGCGCGGAGCTTTTTGTCCGTACAACCCGTCACTTGCGATTGTCCTCTGCTGGGGAGCGTTATTTACCTCAGTGTCAAGAGGCGCTAAAGATGCTTGAGCAGGCCAAAATGAATATGCATGAAGACTTGGGCATTATTGATGGTGAAATTCGTATCGCGCTATCGTCTGATTTGGGGCGTAACCTTATTACTCCTTGGTTAGATGAGTTTTTATTGCAATACCCGAATGTCTCACTGCGTTCAAGTATTAGCGATAGCAATATTGATTTCTACCGTGATTCTGTCGACATGGCTCTGCGCTATGGCTCACCAACCGATGCCAATATGTATGGCTTTAAAATCTGTGATGTACAGAGAGTGCTGTGTGCAAGCCCTAGCTATTTAGCGGAAAATCCAGCCCCCACACAGCCGAACGATCTGCTTGAGCACAATGCGTTGTTTTATCAATTGCACGATGTGTTACAAAATGAGTGGTTATTCAGTCATGAGGGTACGACTCATAAGGTAAAACTGAAAGGCAATCGAGCTTCGAATGATGGGGATCTGGTGAGGCGTTGGTGTGTTGCAGGTAAAGGTGTGGCAATCAAATCGTGCCTTGATATGTCTGATGACCTTTTAGCAGGTCGAGTGGTTAGTATTATGAAGGAGTACAAACCAACGCCGACTGAACTCTGGTTGGTTTGTCCGAGCCGTCAGTCCATCACACCAACGGTTCGGCTGTTAAGAGATTTATTTAGAGAGAGAACGAACGTGATACTTGAGCAATTAGCAGAAAAAAGAGCGCTATAAGATACTGACGATGGCTTATAACGTAGCGACTCCGGAGTACAACATTTTTATAGCCGTAATGAATAATACGCTGTAGCTGATTTTGTAAATCAGCTCTTGAGAGATGATGTTAACCAACCAAACACCGGTTCTCACCCCTATAAATGCAATAGGTACAAGCACGAGTGATGTCATCAAGTTTTGTGTATCGAGTTGTCCCATATAACTGTATGGGACTAACTTAACAAAATTAAGCCCAGCGAAAAACACAACGCTGGTGCCGATAAGTTGCTCTTTAGGCAGTTTCTTGGGTAGCAAATACATGCTTGCTGGCGGTCCCCCTGCATGAGCTATCGTACTCGAAAAACCTGATAATAGGTTTAATGCGTAGCCTTTGATTCGGTTAGGTGAACCTGATTGCTTCAACAATAATTTTTGCCCCAAAAAAGTCAGCGCCAATCCACCAATCATTAGTTCAACAATGTGTGTCGGAAGGCTGCCCATGAAGTAAGAAGCGGCCATAACCCCTAACACAGCAAAAGGCATCATGACTTTGAGTTCGGCATAATTGCAATTTTTACGATGATAAAACAGCGCCATTAGATCCATTCCACATAAAAGTGGCAATAGAATAGCAGCGGCTTGGACAGGCGAAACACTCATTGCCATTAATGGCACCGAGAGCATACCCAAAATCCCTCCAACACCGCCTTTTCCCATCCCATAAAAGAACACAGCAGGTATCGCAGCTAGATAGAACCAGATATCAATAATCATTATTTTCACTACATCGACAGGCAAAAAAAGAAGGTCATGATGACCTTCCTTCCAAACACTACAGAATCAAAAACTATTTATGCGATTTGCGTCATTTCGTTTAGCGTGAAGCTTGCCACTGAGCCTTCTGTTGCTGCCATGTACTCGGCTAGGTGCGTGTTTGCCATGTGTGTCTGCCAAAGTTCACGTGAAGTCCAGTTCTCGTAGAACATGAAGTGTGCTGGGTTCTCGTTATCTTGGTGAAGGTCGTAGTTAATGCAGCCTTCTTCAGCGCGTGTGATGTCGATTAGTTTTAGCAGTTCTGCTTTTACTAGTTCAATTTTGTCTTCATTAGCAACGATGTTTGCAACGATAGTTAACTTGCTCATAGGGTATTCCTCATCATAACGTTATGCAGCTTATCAAACGATGCCTTCGCTGCCTTGTTGGGTTGGATGTATAGTACGACACGCATTCACATCCATAAACAACCTCCCATTTGATTTATTATCAAAAATAGATTGATAATGGATTGTCTATTTTAATTTGATAATAAATCAAACTAGCCCCAGTTTTTACTGTGCTTTAAATTACGTAGCATGCGCTTATTGATTTCATTGATGGATAGATAAGCCATGACACAGATACAATTTCAACAAGGTCCAATACGCCCACCCTCTGAAGCAGACAGTTTGCTGATACGGACAACACAAGGCTGCCCGTGGAATAAATGTAAGTTCTGTACTCTGTTTGAAGGGATGGAGTTCTCTATTCGTCCTGTCGAAGAGATCAAACGTGATATCTGGGCGGCACGAGCCTTCTATAAAAACCGACAGTTTGAGAGCTGTTTTTTGCAAGATGGTGATTCCTTTGCAATGGAAACGGACGATTTACTGGATGTGCTCAATACACTAAAAGAGGCGTTCCCGGAGCTCACACAAATTAGCTCATATGGCAGAGCTCAAACCATGACTAAAAAGTCTCCAGCCGAGATGAGGGCTATCTGCGATGCAGGGTTAAACATGCTGTATTGCGGTATGGAGTCGGGCTCGCTTGAGGTACTCAAGTTGATGAAAAAAGGGATCACCCCTAAGTCAATTTTGAAATCAGCCGAGTACGCGAAGCAGGCGGGTATGAAAATGATGACATTCATCATTCTTGGCTTAGGTGGGAAGGCGTTGTCCGAGCACCATATCGCACAGACTGCCCAGCTATTAAACCAGATTGATCCTGAGGAGATCCGAATATTATCGCTAGCGGTAAAACCTGGTACTGAGTTGGATGATATGGTTCAAAACGGCCAGTTTACGCCACTTTCAGAGCGTGAGATGTTGGAAGAACAATTTCAATTGATCAGCCAATTAGATGGCATCAAAAGCAATTACGGTAATTATCATGGGATAAATTTGCTGACGGAACTCAATGGACAATTTCCGCATGATAAAGAGGCGTTTTTACGTACCATTGATCACTTCATGTTGATGAACGAAAACGATCAAAATAATTTTATTTTAGGTCGTCGTACCCACCACTATGCGACACTGAATGACATGAACAATAAGCTCATGTATGACACGGTGCAGCAACAGCTAAAGCGCATAGAGCAGCAAAAACTTGGCGACCTTGAAGATATTTTTTATAGCCTTCGCCAACGCATGATCTAAACCCAAGGAGTCCGAAATGAAGAATTTAAACGACTGGTACATTCAAAATGAGAACCCAAGCCATTGGTCATTTGATAACGGGCTGTTGTCGATGCAAGTGCAAGAAGGCAATATTTTTGGCGCGGGTTCAAGTGACGTGGATAACATTTTCATCTACCCAGTATCTCAACCCAATTATAGCGCAGAAGTAACCATCACCTTAGAGCCAACCTTGCCATTTGAACAAGCTGGCCTAGGCATTTACTGGGACAACGATAACTACATCAAAATTAGTAAAGAAATGTTCATGGGCGAGCCTTCCATTGTGTTTGTTGTAGAGCAAAATGGTCAACCAGAGATCAAACAACTTAGCACATTTGAAGGCACGACAGCCTCAGTTAAGATAGAAAAAAATGATGGTACTATCACTGCGTTCTTGGAATGTAATCAAAAACGCTCTTGGCAAGTCATTGGCTCTGCGAAGACATTAAACGGCCAAGCAAAAGGACTTATGCTTTATACCTTTAGTGGTAGTTCAAACACACCTAATTTTGCTAAGTTTAGTGAATTTCAACTAATGAGTTGAGCCAATCTGGTATATAGCAATTGACTTTTTGTATTAGTTTTATTTTTGAAAAAGTCATGTTAGTCGGTAGCGCTTAGTGGGATCGAAACACACAATGGGGCAAAACCTTGTTAGGTGATCCGGTAACCGTTAACTCAACTCACTTCCGGGCAAAGCGTCGTCCACAGCCCTACTTCCCCCACACTTAGATTAATTTAAGCACCCCATTCACATAACCTCGCTGGTAAACCTCTATGCCATTTTCATCTTTAACTTGCCCCGTCGGCATCACAACCCATCTTTTTTCATCCATAAACTCGTCAGAAATGGCAAACCGCAGAGCCTCCACTTCTATTGGTGTCAGCTGATTTGAAGTAGCCGCCACCTGAGGCTGAGATTTAGTAGTCCGGTCTATGACAATATCGGCATTCGCTTTTAATACGTTAAGCTGGTCTCTGTATTTGTTCCTCTCCGCAATTAACGAACCGACAACCGCTCGAATGACTGGATCATCGATAGACTCCAGTATGCGTTGGTCATTATTGTTGAGAAGCTGCTTTTGACGCACCGAGAGTGGCTTCTTACGAGTCGTTCCCGAATAGGCTGCCCACGCATCAATCAATTGCTGAAAATGCTTTCCTGTTCGATTACGAATGGTTTGTGTCGAAGGTCCACCTTGTTCTTGAGATAACTTTCCAATCGTGACAATAGAGAAGTCCAATGACTTCATCTGGCTTTGTTGTTCTAGAATTTGGTGCAATGTTCTTAGCGCTGTCGTTGTGCGGGCTGTTGCTCTTGAGCAAAGCTCTTCTAATACGATATGTGGATCAACGGGGCTAGCCATTTTTAGTCACTCCAACTTTGTTTTTCGATAAATCGGCAAGACGTAAAATATTAATTCCGGTTTGAGATTCAATAGCTTTAACCCCAATCTCCAACAAACCCGCGTCTTGTAAATACGTTTCCGTATCAAGATACGATGCGATGAGACCCATCGCTTTGGTTTTATCAAGTTCTCCTGTCGCTTTGAGCATGGCATTAATCATTGCATTGCCCGCTAACAGTTGCGTTTCATCATCAAGTTGCATCAAAAATGGCATGTAACCCGATTGCATTAGCATTGAATTCAACTTGTTTGAACGATGAGTGATCGCGGGTGTTTTTCTTAAATCATCCCGCAGATCGGCGTAAACTTCTGCGTCATCACACAGTTGTATCAATTGCCTAAATTCAGAGTCTGTATCTAGAAAGCTAAAGAAGGGAGAGATCTCGGCATGTGAGCCCATTGCGACGACTTTATCCGCTGTATCTTCTGGCAGGCGCTGCTCTTCGATATTAATGAGCTTACGAATGATCTGAAAACACGCGACTAAGTCTTTACAGTATTCATCCGCACCAATTTTTTGCTTTTCAATGCGTCGATCTATTTGATGCAAATACTCGTATTTTTTGAAAGGCTCATTATTCACCTCACAAAAGTACTCTTCATCCAACAACTCAGCTTGCTCAGCTTCTAATTCTGCTGCGATTTTGGCTGATTCAGAGGCGTGATAGCTAAGGTTGTTAAAGTGAGCGGTTAATGAATGGATGTATTTGATGTCGGTGATAAACCAGCGACAACGGACGCAATTTTCAATTCCATGAGGAACAGGGCCATACAAGTCCGCTTGATTACGATTCGCTTTTTTTAGTTTTTCACCACCATTCCAGCAACCTGCAATTGAAGTGTTTTCCACAAGGGGCGTGGTATTCCCTCCTGCTAAACAAATACCTATCGCTTTTTCCTGCCATCCTGCGGGGTTCCTCACCCTTAGTACCGTGCGCAGCGACTCAATATCTGTATAAGCGGATTTTAAGCCGATCTGCTCTATCGATTTATTGACCAAAAATGAATGCAAGCTTGCGTCGTTTTGTTCTTCAATTTTGCTTTCTGCCACCTGCATTTTTTTCGCCATCATCACAGGCGAGATCTTAGTGTAATGCATCGTCATGATGAGCCTACTGTGACCCACCAGTAATTTGGATAATACCGGCGCGGGGATTTCCCCTTCGATGGTGTAGCAAGTGATAAGCGAGACACGTAATGAATGCAGTGGGAAAAACGTCTTACGATGATTGGTAGGGTCAATAAAATTAACTTTACTACCGTCCGTTAATTTATGGTCATCTTCATGAACATCCTGTTCGAGTTGCGCCATTAAATTAACCCAAAGTGTATTCAAATACCCTTGGGTTATCGGCAATTTCTTTTCACTATTTATGGTGGCGGCGGCATTGCGGAACAAAAAACAAATGTTGCCAATTTCATTGCGCTGAATATCAGTTTTTGTGCTTCCAAAATGTTTGTAATCAAGCTGATGAATAGAGGTTGCTTCCGTAATAGGGTTGTATTTCTGTTGCCAGTTGCGCAGTTTTTCTAGCCAATATAAGACCTCTTCATGCTGCCAAGGGATCACATAGCCTCGCGTGATTTCATCCTTATTCTTATCAGCGGTCTTATTAGTATTAATGTAAAGACCTGTCATCACATCGCCAATGTCTGGTGTGATGATTCGGTGAAATACACCTTTTTGCCAAGGGTGCTTTTCACTGCCTTCAACAAAATCATTCATTTCGTTAGCAACCCAACTTCCACTTTCGTAGCGCCACGTATCGGCTTCACCAGAATCAAGCATACGAACCTGAAAAGTACGTAATGGAAGTTGCAATTTTAGGTACAGTGCCATTGCGCGAACGGGGGACCAAATCACATAAAAATGCTCACCTTTCTTAAACGGTTTTAGCACTCCATCAATTCTAATACTGCGAGGCTTATCTACTTTGATTTTCCGCCATACAAAATCAGGGTCATCTTTATCAATGACAGAGCCGTCAACAATAAACCAGTCTCTTTGATGCCGGCCATTCAATATAAATGCGTCACTTTGCTCAATCGCCCATTTCCAGTCTGAAAAGTTTCCCCTTTCAATCGGACAAAGAGTTTTTCGCAACCGTTTAATGTAGGTATAAGGTAAAGCGTTGTAGACCGTTTCTTGATTTTTAACTGGATTAGACCCCTTTTGAAAAGGGTTTTTGAACATAGCAACCAACTCACCGTCATCATCCGGTTGCGAGTAATATGTGGTTATCACCCAATCGATAAACGAGCACACCTCATTGTTTTGTCGAACCCTGTAGCCTTCCGACAATTCGAATTGACCGAGAAACTGATCATAATCTTGCGGACCCATTTCGAAAAACTCGACGGGATCAATAATAAATTTCGGAACTAAGTATTCATCCAAAAACCGGTCCAATGCATTCTTCTTATGATCAATGCCATACTTCTTTTGATGCAACCACGTCGCCGCAACCTCTCGCCACGTATCCCAACCCGAACCATTCTTTTCGGTGAACCAATTAAATTCATAGTCTATTGATTTCATTTAGTTCGTTTCCCAAATTTTGGCGCTTTACCTGAAAACAAACCGTCGGGATCAATATCTTCGAACCCAGATTCCATAATGGTTTCCCAACTCAGTTCAACATCTTGCTTGAAGTTCGCATACTGCTGACCATCAAGCTTCTGCGTGGCACGCTCGCAAGCAAGTGTGACATCACGGACGCCTGGTTGGGTGTAGATCGACTGAGATAATAGAGAAGAGTGATGCAGTGCTTTCTTAATGAATCGCACATCTACCCCTGCATTAGACATGCGTCTTCCATAGGCATGGCGATGTCCATGAGGTGAACGACCTTCTGGCTTCGATGCAAGTTGACCTATTCTGCCCATACCCGCCGCATAGCTTTGATTGAAAGCATTTAGCGTTAATGCGTTACCTAGTTGCCGTCTAGAAAAAGAAACAAAAGCGTAAGGGTGATTGCGCTGAATAGGGAGCAAAGCAAATAAATATTGCTGCCATAAATAAGCAAACACTTCCCCGTAATAAGAGGGAAACCAATGAAGTTGAATATAGTTATCATCGTGGTCGACCACTTTGGTTTTCCAACCAACTCTGGCGGTACCCGTGAGTTTATTGCGTGGTGTTAGGTGATACTTTTCAGCAAGGTAAGCCGAACGCGTACTTTGTCGTTTTCTACCGACCCAATGATTCGGTGCCTTGCCATCTTCAGGATGATATAAACGAACGGTAACACTATCAGAGTTCATTGGATCAAGAAACACATCATCAACCCACAAATGCAGAGCATCACTCTCTCTAACCCCAGCCCCGTGCATCAACAGCAAAATCAGCTGATCGCGAATGGCAATTCTGGAGTCTCTCGCACTGCCGACACCGTCGATAAAAAAAGATTTAAATAGCTGTTCTGGAAATGAAATCGCGTCTCCGTCCACTTTAATTACGTCTTTCTTCCCACGAACTTTCCTGACCTTTTTCAATAATTCGGGAAGTGCATTTTTTTTTATATGGCCAAGAAAATTGTACTGATTTCTCTTGTGCCACGCGGCGTAATTGAGTCGCTCTTGGTGGGTGGTTGCTTCTTCAAAGTCGTTAAGACTGCTTGTATTTTTATGGATAGAGAGCCAATCCGTTAATCCATTCAATGCAGATAAAAGCTGATTAACGTTGGAGACGGATCGAGGTAACCAAAACAAACCTGATGAATCAAACCCTACTTTGTCGATGGTCCCCGATGATAGCCGTTGTACAAAAGATTGAAATAGAAGGTTCGGTTCTGAGAATAACCCACGATTGACCTCCATGTATTCCAGTAATAACTGGCATGCAAACACAACTCGGTTCATCCAAGGAAGGCTTTTTATATGAGATTGGCTAATAACGTAATCAAGCAAAGGTTCAAATACGCCCTGTTCAGTAATAAGAACAGGAATATTGAGCATTAACCCTGAGTGATCAATCTTGATTTGAGCTTGAACTTTAACGATCGCAGTCATTCAACACCATATCAAACTAAGTTGGTATTAGTAGGTATAGTATATTTTTTGCTATTGATCTAACGACAAAAGCCAGAGTTAGGAATTTCCTAGCTCTGGCTTTTAAAGGCGGAATACTGCAATTAGTACATATATCAATGCTATAGATATAAGTTAATTTGCAAACATCAAAATGGGTGGGAACCCAGCCTCCCCATCCCGAAAAACAAAAAAGCCTTTAAAATCAATTAATTATGAAAAGATCTTGATTCTCTCGATTTTATGTTAGTACCGTCTTTCAGTACCACCTTTAGCTATCTTATAATCGATAAGCTCAAAAACCAATTACTGTGCTTAGGGAATTCTCAATGGTGCCCGCAAGTGAGGAGAGAGTACCTGCAAAGCCTGCATCACCTGCGAAAAGATATAAAAAAGGTGCCATATTGGCACCTTACACTATTGACTTAACGCCTGTGTGGAAAAGAACTCTTTTGACTCATAATCCTTTCAACGATGTCATGCACTATCGAGTTGAATAACTCACAACCATCATCGGGTTTGGCGTGCTTGAACATTAACCGTCGAAGCAACCCAGATCCCATAATATGGTCATCAACTATCTCATCCACCCAATGCCATTGTTTAGATCTAGTGACGACATCTAGCGGTGTAAGCAATCCCACTTCAAGGCAGATGTCTTCGACTTGTTTGAGTAATAGTGCTCGTTTGATCTCTTTATCGCCGAGTAGCGCCCTTCCCAAGGGAGTCACAGGAGTTTGTCGCATGCTTTTTCTTAAACATACACAATTTGAGGATGACACCAAATTATTTGTGCTGTCGGTGAAACAGTTTCCCCTCAAAGTGCGTTAAGCATTCGAAATACAAACTCAGATAATTAGTAACTTTAGACTTCAAGAAATAATTTGACTGGTAAAGACAAGACCCGACCTAACATAATCATCAACAATTTGGGTCATCTAGCTAGCTTTTCATCTTAATGCACAGAGTCACCTCGCTTCAATTTTTAGGCTGAAGAAACCCTTGCCTAAACTGTTGATTTTATATAGTTTAAAGTGGTTTTTTTGAATTTTAAGTATGTGTTAATTGGACTACCTCATATGATTAAACCAGAGTTGACTCTCTTACAACTGCCATTGGTAAGAGGAGTCGTCATAGTGCTCGTATTGGCTGCGGCATTTATTAGTATTCTCATTGCTTGCAACTCAAATCTCACTTGGGATCCCAGCTATCATGGTTTTAATTTTGCTGTACAGGTATATTCGGTGCCGCTTAAAATTCTAGCAGCTATCATACCAATAGTGGGATTTATAGCTCTATATCATCGCTCAGAGCAGACTCAAATACAGATAGCTTTAGCAACCAGTCAAAATATTTTTAGTAACTATTGCAAACATTTGGAGATGTTTCGTGAGCACGCTGAGTCTTCTAATACAACAGTATTAACGCATGCAAATATCGTCTATGAAATCATGTATCCAGAATCACATGCAGGAAATTTAAAGCTCTCGACAACATTCAACGAGTCGTTACATTCGATTGTTGTCGTTGAACTAAAATTTATTTCAGATTGTTATGGCAAAAGTAGTGTCATTCAGGAAGACACTCACAGAGTAGCTTGTGCTCGGTTAAATTGTTTGTACGATAGCTATGGCATAGACAAAAGCATCTGGCATAACTTAGCCCAGCATGAAGCGCAATTGATTGAGAGGTGCGGTATAAATCGAATGGAGGATGCCCAGTTCTATACACTCTTCAGGCCAGTCATTAGAGGTTTAGAATTTATAGTTATAAATTTAAATAACCAAGGGAAATTTGATAGAGATTTTCGAGCAAGCCAGCAAGTCGGAGTCATGCTAAAGTTTGCTGAGTATTGGAGTGCTGAGGCTATGCTAAGGCATAAGATAGCCTTTGAAGAGAGGGTCACAAATAAGAAATTTGATGTAAGTGACCAACTCAATCAATATATTCAATCTTGTTTGGAAGGGAATGGGACTACTAGTCACCTACTGTAACTTTCGGGGTTGTTCTTTGGTTCTTATTTCACAAACTGACGTCTTCCAGAGTGAGTCCCTAGTATAGTTTGATAAGGTGCATACAGCTCCATACTCTTACTTTACCTACTCTCCTGCAATCCTTAATTTGCCATGTTTTCAGTTGTTCATGTCTTACCAATTTAGCACGTTTCTGACTTAGTTCTGTCCAGAGGAGAGATAGACGACGCCAAAATTAAACGGCAGGCTTAGACATTCTACTTGTTAGCAGTCTGCCCTTCTGGGCTTTCGTCTCCACCTTGCGAACCAACCGTTGCATAAATTCATACAATGATGCCGTTTCGTCATTTGAACTACCAACAGTTTCGATCCCCTTGATTAGGCGGTTGTATTGCCTATTCATCTGCCTATAGTCTCCAACTTCATAAGCTTCGAGCCACTTATTAGCTTGATTGATCATTTTCTTGAGGTGACGTTCTTGCGCTTTAATAATCTCTTGCTTACGTGCCGCTTTCACTCTCCAAGATGGTGCTCGCTTCTTCGCTAAACCAGAGTAGTTTTTTTGTATCTGATAGGATTGATGACTTATCCCCATAACGTCATTCACAGCGTTATTAAAAGCAATTTTAACCAGCCTTGTTGTGGATTTACGCTGCAAATCATGTAGGTATTCTAACTCATCAGTGAATTTGCCGACCAAAAGATGCATGTGGTCACCAGTACCTCGAACGCTTGGATCTTGATCTTGTTGATGAACGACAGCACGTACGATAGTTCCAAGCTGGCTCGTTGATACATCAAGGTGAGCAGCCAACTCTCTCATTAGTTTGTTCAACATCTGACGCCACTCTCGAGTCGAAGGTCTAATACCCTTAGGCAAATTGAGAGAAAACTCCACTGCAGCCGTGGGTGGACGACCACCTCTTCGCTTAGCTGCCTGCCTGAGCTTGTATCTCTCTGTATTGCGCAAAATATTCAAAGACTCTGCTTGAGAACCAAAGATGTTAATGATCTTTTCGGTGCGTTTGTGATTACGGTGAGACTTGTTGAGCAGATAGTGCTCTCTAGCCATCACATCTAAAGCCGCTTGTGTAACAACTGTCCAGTTTTTCAACATGATTTTTCTAAACTATATAAATTTTTCCTGCTAAAACAAAATCTTGCATTGAGTTTCATGTAGTCAAGATAGGAAAAACCGAGACTTCGTCGCTAACTGTTTCCTCACTTGTAAGAGGGGGCGCCCTCTTAACTCCCCTAAAAAATCTTTAGAGCAATTTCAATCAGATATGCTGATTCATTTAATTTTCTTTCGTTGAGCACTTGCGTCTCTCTCACAAATAAATGATGTTTCATCGAAAGAAACTATCTATGTCTAACATAAAGAACGCGGTACAGCTTGAACTGCCCAATATCGAGCAAAAACAACCAAAAGGAACAAACGTTAGAGTTAAGGTCATCGACCAAATTCAAGAAGTAGAACACACCGTTTGTGAGTTAAGTGATAGACAACTTGAGCTACCAAACCTTGAGCCAACAGGTGATGACTCTAACTACTCGGCAGGTGACGCAGGTGTTGCAGGTAGAGGGGATACATTTCCAAAATGGGAACTACCTCGACCTCTCATTGAGGATGACCTTCCCCCAGCATTGAAACTGCGTGATGAGATGCTACCGAAATCAATTCGCGCATTTGTGCGAGAAAAAGCATACTCGATTGATAACATGTCGCCCGACTACCTCGCTGTTTCACTTATTACTATGATAGCTGCTCTGATTGGTAGCAATGTCGAAATAGAGCCGAAACGACATGATAAATGGCGGGTTGTTTGTATCCTGTGGTCACTGTTGGTAGGTAAAGCCTCGGAGAAAAAAACACCAGCAATGTCTGCAACGATGTCTTTTGTTAATAAGGTAAAGAAGGAGGTCATTGCTCCTGTAACTAAACGCAACACCACTATAAATGCCCTAAAGAGGAAGCGTTTAAATGTAAAGCGTCAAGAGTTAGAACAAGAATTAGAAGATGCTTTCGACATGGAAGATGAGATACTTCAAATAGCTATAGCAGATAAAATTGCTCAACTAGAAGAACCACCAGTTCTCGACCAGAGAGAAATTTTTATTAATGACTGCACAGTTGAGGCTCTAACTCAGTGCGCGGAGACATCTTTATCAGGATTAACAATTGTTCGAGATGAGATCTCAGGACTACTGAGTGTATTTAATCAACAAAGTCGAAGTCATGAACGTTCTGTTTATTTGGAGGGTTACAGTGGTCAACGTAACTCTTATGTCATCCGTCGTGTCAGCCGTGAAGATGTTGTTCTTCCGCAACTTTTTGTCGGGTTACTCGGCGGAATTCAGCCCGATATGTTGAAGCCTCTCATCAGGTCTGCGACCGAGGGGAAACAGAATGATGGTTTTCTTGAACGCTGCCTGCAAATGTCAGTCCTACCGACTAGAACTGAGAGTAAACCTACAGATCATCGAGTATCCGACAAAGCGACTGCATCTGTGCATCATGTATTTGCTAAGTTGGCTGAGTTAGATACACCTCTTGACCCCATCGTACTCAAATTTTCTCATAAGGCGCAGGAAAAATGGACAAAGTGGTCAGAAGAAGCGTTGTTAGATGTGTCGAATAGTTCATCAATGATGGAGTCTTATCACGTCAAGCGATTAGAGCATTGCGCAAAACTTGCGATGATCTTTCACCTGATAGAGGAAGCATCGAATACAACTAAGGGTAAACCCTTTCAACCAAATAATGTTGTAGAAGTAAAGAGTATTACCCAAGCTATGGTGTGGATGCGCTACCTTCGTTCTCACGCTTATCGAATTGTTGCCTCGGCACAGGAGAAAGTCGCTGTTGATAGCCCAGCGCAAATACTTCTCTCACGCCTATCGAAATTCCAAGGTCAGTTCACGAGACATAGCCTATCTCAGAAGGGTTGGAAGTCATTGACAACAGCTAAGCAACGCGAAGAAGCCATCAACACGCTAATCGCACATGGTTACTTGAGAGAAGGCATGATCACAACGAAACAATCGATCAAACCTGTCTTAGGTTTACTCATTCACCCAGATCACGTCTAGCATGGCAAGGGGCTATGTACTAGCCCCTTACAATCATTCAAATGCAGTTCAGAATTAAGAGTACAAGTTGTTCAATGACACTCTATTGCTGAAACATAGGCTGAACCTGATTTAAAGCGGGCACTTGATAGCCATCTATGTGCTCTTTCATCTTAACTACATCAACCGCATCACCGTAATTGTTATATGTGAAGTTTTGATGAAGATGCCCAACAATCTCAGCGGGTACGACATCGGAAACGCCATTTTGTTTAAAGTGGTTAATGAAAGTATGCCTAAAGTTATAAAAGCCCAAACTTCGCATAGTGAAGCCATTTGGTTCAGATATATAAGTCCTAAACCAGTCTCCTAACCTTTTCATAAAATGTTCAGAATTATGGTGCACCAATTCTGGGAATAGTTGCCCATCTTTACCAATCCCTTTAATGTAAGTCAAAAAACCCTTTTCAATTATAACTTTATGAATAGGTATTATTCTGCGTGAATTTTTATTTTTGACACTTTGGTGCTTGCCTTCATCCGTAATCCGCAAACACCAAATACCTTTTATTTGAAGTACATCCTGACCTTGTAACTGAGCTGCCTCATTGGGACGCATTCCATGCAATATCGTTAGTAGTGGCACCCAGTATCGTGACTGATAAGGTAGATTCGTATTCCTCGCGGTTCCAAGATCTAGTTTAGTAAACACGTCATGACTAAATATCTTTTCTAAGTCGTCCTCTGAGAAAGACTTTTGAATGTCCTTATTTAAGCCTTTTCTTTTGTTAACAATTCCACGAAATGGGTTATAGCTTAGCTTTTGATGCTTGACTGCCCAATTAAAAATGGTTGACGCGGCTTCCATATACGCACCAACGGTAGTCTCCTGAATTGTTGGCAATTTAGCTTCTTTATTTACATCAACCCAGCTACTAACATCATTCGCATCAAAAAGATGCCTTTTACCTTTTTTATTGAATGGATTTGCAGGTAGCATTCTCAATATATCAACTACTTCTATTGCATCATCACGGGAAATTTTACTTAGATCAGAGATACCTGTAAGTGCAATAACCTTTTTGAATCGGTTAATCGCCTTCTTTGTGTCAGCTAGATTAATCTCTTCGCCACCTTTGCCTGCCTGCAGCTTTTCGCTCTTTTTCTGGTTTGCTTTTTCTGCCAAGTAACTTTTTTCTAACTCATCAACTGTCAATATTGGTGTTGTATTTGCCAAAGAAGATTCTGGAGGAGTGACGGCTTTAGCAGCCACTGATGACCCGCGATCATGTTTCCGTCTAACTGCATTACCTCGTTCAAACATTTCAGCGATAGATGACGATACCAGAGCATGAGCTTCTCTCACCGTAGCTGATTGGCTATCCGTAACTGAAAGATCTTTTAATTGAACAGCAATAGCACTCGCCTGAGCAAGCTCCATGTTCTCAATCGAAATTCTCGCATCAATCAGATGTTTGAAAACCATGATCAACTTATTGAAGAATAAGTCAAAGGCTGCACTTCCTTTCGCAGATTCATCTAGAAGACTCTCAGATCTAACTAACTGCTCAGCCCTTTTTCGTGGTGATACAGAGTCAGGATAAATACTTCTCAATGAACCAAGTGCACCACTACATCTTAAGTCTAACGAGAAGAAGCCCTCGACTTGCTCTGCACCGCCACACGCGTCCTGAGTATCCCTCGCTTGCATTAATGCCGCTTTGAAAGTACCGTCATTCTGAATTCTCGATACCGCCTCATGAATTAAAGAGATTCCTTTGGTCGCCATTCTCGCGACCATCTCTCGCACATGAACTTCATCGAAGCTAGTAACAGTTCCACCGATCGTAATCTCAGACATATATTCTTTAATTGCCAGTTCGTGTTGTATTCCTAGTATGTATGCTTCCTGTTTCGAACTAGCATGTAAAGTCTTTTTTACTTCTCGACGATGGTTGAAGTGTTGACGAAACTGAGGGGGAATTTGAAAGCGAAATTGCCACTTTCCATTCGGTTTTAATTGGAGATAACGCATAGTTTAGTACCATCTTTTAGTACCAAGCGTATTTTCACTTTTTAGCTTACTTTCAGTTGTGGTAAGCAGATGATTTGAAAGGATTTAGATAGCAAAAAGCCGTCACATCAGTAACGGCTTTTTAAATGGGTGGGAACCCAGCCACATCCCGGCACACAAGTCACTCGCTGCGGCTGCTCCCTTCCAGGCCTGACCGAGTTCACGAGCTATTGTTGCGGGAGGACCAGGCCCCCATAGATTCGTTTTCTAAGAGGCTTGCCTCAAAGAGTGATTGGATTATTAAGCATCACAGCAACCATTGCAAGCCCTTCCACCCTATTTTTGAACAATTGCGGTCTAAGTGCTTATCCTTTATTCAAACCATTAGAAAATCGCAGGTAAATTCACCATTTACCTGCATTTGGAAGGTTTGGATTGCTGGAGTACTAGATATCGATGTCTTCGTTATCTTCTGTGCGAATGATGTAGTCTGTCATCCACGCGGTACCTAATAGACACAACCACACCACAAAGACTGGGCTCGGTACTTCGATGCTTGGAGTAATCACCAAAGCCGCAAAACCAACCGTTGGCAGTGTCCAACACAGTAGTTTATTCCAGCGGAAGGTTTTCAAGCGCGTCAGCGTTTCCATCGATGCCATGATGCCCGTTACACACAAGGCAACCAAAGCGGCATAAGGTAAATCGGCTATCCATAATGGAAGTATTAAGCCTAATGACCACCAGCTGTGTCGGCTAGCAGGCTTAAGATGATTTGCCGCCCACCAAATCACGATGATTGATAAGGTTTGAAGTGTGGTAACCCACGGGACGCCTTCAAGCTTGCCTGCTGATTGTGTCACCATGATCCCGACCTGCAAAGTAGTCACAATCAAGCCGGAAATAATCACGACCGACAAACTACTGCGTCTTGAAAAGACCACCATCAATAGCGGGAACAGTACCCACGCACTGACAGACAGCGTGATAGGCTGCAAAGGAAGGGTTAGACCATAAGTGGTCATGGCAGCAAGCAAAGCTAATCCTGCTATGCCTCCCTGCGGTAAAATCCATAAGGCAGGAATGACCATTGCAAGCACCGGGATATCTCCCTCACTTAAACTGATTGCTCTCGCGCAAACAACCGCTAATAATGTGGTGATCAAGAACTGAAACGTTGTAAATACCATAGCCCTCTCCTTCTACCGATCCGTGGTACCATACCAATCGTAGTAATTAACTGGTCACCCTAGCTTGTTAAAAAACTCGATAACCTCGTTAGATTTTTTGATTGGAGAATGACTACTTATCAAAACTTCTTATCAAAAAGAGCGGCCTTGCTCTCAAGCTTTTTCCCTGCGCTATTTTTGAACACTTACTTACTGTGATTGGTATTTATGAACTAGGAACATTTAGTATGGACCAATTTTTGAGCCAAATCTTTGCTGTGATTCACCAAATTCCATATGGGAAAGTAACAACTTATGGAGACATAGCACGTTTTTCAGGATTTCCGGGCTATGCGCGCCATGTTGGTAAAGCGCTGGGTAACCTGCCAGAAGGTAGCAAACTGCCTTGGTATCGAGTGATAAACAGCAAGGGTGAAATCTCTTTAAAGGGTGATTCGTTCGACCGACAAAAGCAGCATTTGGTTAAAGAAGGGATTGAGGTGAGTGATGCAGGAAAGATCAAACTCGGAATATACAAATGGCAGCCCTAGAGCTGCCACTAATCGCTGATTCAACTGGCTAAGTTAAGCCAATCAAGATGCCTTAACAGTGGCATCGATTTCTGATTAACGAACACCAACCAAACGTAGGTCTGCTTGCTGTGTATTTTCTACATCAGTAATTACTGACTTAATCGTGTCCGTTATGAAACGCAGTTTACCGTCAACATGAATCGATGCGCGCATGTTGTAACGGTGGTTAGCTTTAATTTTGTCGTTGTCGTAGCTCAGCTCGAATGCGAACGGTACTTGCTTACCGTCTGTGGTGAACTCTTGAGTTGCGATAACCGTCGATGGTGCATCAGCCAGTGAGATATCTTCTAGCGTAACGGTAACCACTGCATTCTCTGGCAATGCAATTCTTTCACGGTAGCTTACTGTTCCTGAAATCACTTGAGTGTTCTCTGCAACCACTTCTTGAGAAGCGCTCGTTTCTGATGTTGCTTGGCAACCAACAAGTAGGCCAAACGATACTAAAGACGTAATAAGAATTAGAGCCTTTTTCATATTCAATTTCTCTCAACATGTTTGCCGGACTCGGCAAATCTACTCACCAATTATAAGAGAGCTTTCATATTCTGTCTTGAAACCCTATGATTTATTGACAGATATCTGACTAAGCTAAATGATTAACACCATAATCTGACACCCATTTTACGAAGAGGAATGCTGGCGATGAGTCAACCTTTACAAGAATTACTAAGTTTACTTCAGCTAGAAAAACTGGAAGAAGGTTTATTCCGTGGGCAAAGTGAGAACCTAGGCCTACCACAGGTATACGGCGGTCAGGTATTGGGACAAGCGCTTTCTGCTGCTCGTTATACCGTTCAAGACGACCGTAGTGTTCACTCGTTCCACAGTTATTTTCTGTTTCCCGGCGATCCTGAAAAGCCAATCATTTACGATGTTGAGAACCTACGAGATGGACGCAGCTTTAGCACACGCCGTGTAAAAGCGATTCAAAATGGCCGCCCTATTTTCTATCTCACTGCTTCTTATCATGGCGATGCGCCAGGGTTTGAGCACCAGATTTCAATGCCTGATATTCCGGGACCAGAGAACTTTGCCTCAGAAACTGAATTAGCGAGCCACATTGCGGAATTCTTACCAGAGAAACTGCGCAAAACCTTCTGTGGCGAAAAGCCGATTGAGATGCGTCCGGTGACGGTGGTAAACCCACTGAAACCTAAGAAGACGGAAGCGAAACAATACCTTTGGGTAAGAGCGAATGGCGCGATGCCAGACAACCACTTGATCCACCAATACCTGCTTGCCTACGCATCGGATTGGGGATTCTTAGTGACGGCGCTTCACCCACATGAAGTCTCTATCATGACGCCAAATTTTCAAGTGGCGACGATTGACCACTCAATCTGGTTCCACCGCCCATTCAAAATGGACGAATGGCTGCTTTATGCGATTGAAAGCCCAACGGCAGCGAACACTCGCGGCCTAGTGCGCGGCGAGATCTTCAACCAGAAAGGTGAGCTGGTAGCGACAGCAGTACAAGAAGGTGTGATGCGTTTTACTAAATAGCACTCAAATAAATAGCGGATAAACGCTTCTTACAAGCCCCAAATACGCACAAACAAAAAGAGGCTAAGTTTAATACCTAGCCTCTTTCTTTAATCACGCTTAAGAAAACTCGTCACGCAAAAATCAATAAAACCTACTCAACTTCTAACGTTGGCTCAAACTCGCCTTGAACTCGCGTTTTAATGCCATCACCTGCGTCTCGTAGAAGGTTAAATGGCGATAACACTACGCCTTTCACCGCGCCCTCAGCGGCTCCCTGAGCGAGTTCCTTACTCTTATCAGCTAACAAATTAGCTTGTGCCAAAATACCTGGGACTTCCGCTCGTAGCATTTCAGATTCCGTGACGATGACAGGAATAGTCTGTTCGCGGTAAGACTTACTTTCAGCGAGCATTGGTGGCATTACGTCTACGCGGTATCTCTTTAATTCAGTTAATGTTGGTGGAATAACATCGGTTCTTACCTGCTCGACTTCCGTTCGAACATTTTTCACTTCATCTAATATCGCAGGGATTTTGTTGTCGACCGAGGCTACGGTTTGATTCACATCATCGATCGTCTTTCTAACTTCTTCGACAGTGTTTAACACCTGAGGAGCAAGATCGCTGACATGTTCTGCAAGCGCTAATAGCTCTTCTACTTTGAGCCCTTTGGTGAGGCCCGATATGTCTTCGATAACTTGCGGGTAAGTATCAACGATTTCACCGACTTTATTAGTCAATGAGTAGATGGTGTAACCCAAGTAAAAAATGGCGACCGCCAGTACCAGCTGGATAGCGGTAGATACTTTTGCAAACATGAATAATCCTTTTCTTTATCGCAGAGACGAGATCTAAACTGAGAAGATAGTTAAACTAAAGCGATAGTTATTCTATTACTAGGCGCAGCTTAAAGCGGCAATGCTGTCGTGTACTTCAATGGTTCCATCGCAAACGTCGAGGTCACATTAGAGATACCATCAATGCTATTCACCAAGCGCTTATAGAAATCATCAAAGCACTTCATGTCTTTAACCTGAACCTTCATCATATAATCATATTCGCCAGCCATGCGATAGAACTCCATCACTTCTGGAAATTCCGACACAGTATTCACAAAACGACCATACCACTCATGAGAATGATCACTGGTTTTCACCAATACGAACGCAGTAAAGGAAAGATCCAGTTTTTCCGGGTTCAGCAGTGCAACTCTTTTCTCAATAATGCCGTTCTCTTCGAGGCGCTTAAGCCTTTTCCAACAAGGCGTTGTAGTGAGATTGACCGCTTCAGAAATATCGTTCAATGACAGGGTGCTGTCTTCTTGCAGTAACCCTAATATTTTTTTATCTACGGCATCTATCACACTTTCACCAAATCCCATTTAAAGAGAATAATTTTCCACAATTTAAGCAAAACAAAGCAAATATGGCAAAGTTTTTCTCTCCGATTATAGATAAATTAGAACCATACCAATTACAAAGAATTCCTACACTCGATCAGGAGAACGCTTATGTGCACTGACCATCAATGGATTAACAACGCGATTCGTAAAATTGAAGCGGACTACCAACGCTCAGCGGATACGCACCTTATCAAGCTCGATCTACCAAGTATCGAAGGCATTGATGTTTACCTTAAAGATGAAAGCACACACCCTACAGGCTCTTTAAAGCACCGTTTAGCGCGTTCTCTGTTCTTATACGCTATCTGTAACGGTTGGGTTGGCCCAGAAACAACAATCATTGAATCTTCATCGGGCAGTACTGCGGTGTCTGAAGCTTACTTCGCTCGCCTACTTGGCCTTCCATTTATCGCGGTAATGCCAAAATGCACAGCGAAGAAAAAGATCGAGCAAATTGAATTCTACGGCGGCCAAGCGCATCTTGTGGACCGCTCAGATGAAATTTACGATGAGTCTCGCCGTTTAGCAGAAGAATTGAATGGTCACTACATGGATCAATTTACTTACGCTGAGCGCGCAACCGACTGGCGTGGTAACAACAACATCGCGAACTCGATTTTCAATCAAATGCAGATGGAAGATCACCCAGTTCCGGCTTGGGTAGTAATGAGCCCAGGTACTGGCGGTACTTCAGCGACGATTGGCCGTTTCATTCGCTACCAACAACATGAAACTAAGCTTTGTGTTGTGGACCCTGAAAACTCTGTATTCCACGAATACTTCCAAACAGGCAATGCGAACGTGAAAGGTAGTACATTCAGCAAGATTGAAGGCATTGGTCGCCCACGAGCAGAACCAAGCTTCATTCCTGGTGTGGTTGACGAAATGCGTAAAATCCCAGACGCAGCAAGTATCGCAACGACACATTGGTTATCTGACATTCTTGGTCGCAAGGTCGGCGCATCAACCGGGACTAACATGTACGGTGTGCTTCAATTAGCCAGTGAAATGAAAGCACGTGGAGAAAAAGGTTCTATCGTGACTTTACTGTGTGACAGTGGTGAGCGTTACCTAGACACTTACTTCAATGACGAGTGGGTAAATCTGAATATCGGAGACCTACAACCTTATGCAGCGAAGTTAGAAGCTTTCTCGCAAACGGGTGAGTTGGCTTAAGTTCAAAACCGATAGTTCGAAATAGAAAAGAGCCCTTGATGGGCTCTTTTTGTTTATTCATTCTATTAGTCAGCCACTAACGAGAACAAATTACTCTGGCTTCTGCTTCGCTTCAAATGCCGCGAGTTGTTCAGGCGTCGCTTTTGGTTGATGGTTTTGTTTCCACTCATCGTAAGTCATGCCGTATACACGCTCACGAGCGTCATCGATATCCAAGTCTAAGCCTTGTTGCTCTGCTTCCGCTTTGTACCATTTACTGAAACAGTTTCGGCAGAAGCCAGCCAAGATCATCAGATCGATGTTCTGCACATCTTTATTGTTATCTAGGTGTGCTAGCAGGCGACGAAAGGTTGCTGCATCCAGCTTATCTTGTTCTTCTTGAGAAAGATCTTTGTATTTAAATTCAGCCACTTTACTTTCCTTTATTCGATTTATTGTATTAATTCGTTGAGCTCTGTTTGTTATACAAAAAAAGCCTGCAATTCGCTAGGAGCAAACGCAGGCTTTTCAATATTGTTACACTATTCCGTGTTCATTAATCGTGCGTGTTCATTAACCGTGACTGGTTCTTCCCACGTTGTCATGGCTAAGCTCTTTATTAAGTTCCGCTTCCACGTGACCCGGAGAGCGTGTTGATCCTGAAATCAGTCGGTACATCGCAGGAATTACGAACAGAGTAACCAATGTCGCGAAGCCCATACCGAAGAAGATAACCGTACCCACAGCCACTCGGCTTTCATAGCCTGCGCCCGTTGAAGTAATCAATGGAATTGCACCAGCCAGCGTCGTGAATGCCGTCATCATGATTGGACGTAAGCGTCGAGCAGAAGCATCAATGATCGCCTTTTCAAACTCAATACCACGGTCACGAAGTTGGTTAGCAAACTCTACGATCAAGATACCGTTTTTGGTTACCATACCGATCAACATGATCATACCAATCTGGCTGTAGACGTTGAGCCCTTGACTCATCAGCACCAAGCCTAAGAAGCCACCGAAGATACCCATAGGTACGGTGAACATCACCACCAGCGGGTTAATGAAGCTTTCAAACTGCGCGGCCAGTACTAAGTATGCGACCAGCATCGCTAGCGCAAACACCACTAGGATACTTGATTGGTTCTCTTTAAAGTCTTTTGACTCGCCAGAGTAGCTCACTGAAATATCACCCGGTAGCTGTTCAATCGCTTGTTCATCAAGGAAATCGAGCGCGTCACCCAGCGTGTAACCTTCCATTAGGTTCGCTTTAATGGTCACCGATTTCTGCTTGTTGTAGTGCGACAAACGAATCGATGAAGCCACTTCTTCAATGTGCGTCAGCGTATCAAGTGTAACCAGCTCACCAGACTGAGTTCGCATGTAGATTTGGCTTAGATCGTTCGCGTTGTTGAAGCTGTTTTCATCACCACGCAGATACACGTCGTACTCTTCACCACGGTCAACGAAGGTCGTTTCACTGCGGCCGCCAAGCATGATTTCTAACGTATCTGAAATGTCTGAAACGCTAACACCTAGCTCTGCTGCACGCTGCTTATCTACGGTTACCAATAGCTCTGGTGTTTTCTCAGAGTAATCGATGTCCGCGCCTTCCATCATTGGAGAATCTTCAGCCGCTTGCTTTAAGAGCTCTGCCCACTTCTGAAGTTCAGAGTAATCAGAACCGCCAAGTACGAATTGAACAGGCTCACTTGAACCACCTTTGAAGCCCGGCATGAACGGGAATACACGCACATCTGGAATGCCGTTCAACGATTTACGAACTTCGTTCAACGCTTCTTGTGCGGTAACGTCACGCTCATCCCAGTCTTCTAGGATCATGATTACGAAGCCCGTTTGGTCACCCGCATTACCACCAAACGCTGGTGATTGAATACTGAATGACTTCAAGAAGCCCTGACCAAGCAATGGCATTAAGCGTTCTTCAACGATGTCCATGTTGGCAGACATACGGTTGTAACTGGTTGCATCGGCACCACGAACAAACGCAAATATAACACCACGGTCTTCTTGTGGCGTCAGTTGCGACGGCACTTGTTGCATCAAGCCATAACTACCGCCCATACACGCGATAATGATGATTGGAGCGGCCCAACGCCAGTTAAGAGCACGGCGCAATACCGCGCGGTATCCAGACTCAAGCTTGCCAAATACGCGCTCGACAAACAAATTGAAACGGTTTGGTTTAACGTTCGCTTTAAGGATCTTACTGCCTAGCACTGGCGTTAGCGTTAATGCGACTAGCGACGAGAAGATCACCGACATCGCAAGCAATACAGAAAACTCGGTAAACAATAGGCCAACCATGCCGTCCATGAACGAGATTGGTAGGAATACCATTACCAATACAAGCGTTGTTGCGATTACCGCGAAGCCTACTTCACGAGTACCTTTATAGGCAGCAAGCAGCGGTGACTCACCACGTTCGATATGGTGGAAAATGTTCTCAACCACCACGATCGCATCATCGACCACCAAACCAATCGACAGGATAAGTGCCATCAGGGTAATCAGGTTGATGGAGAAACCGAAGTAGTACGCGGCAATAAACGACGAGATCAGAGATACAGGTACGGTTACCGCTGGAATAAGTGTTGCACGTGCTTGACCAATAAAGATGTAAAGCACAAGGATAACCAAGCCACCCGTGATAAAGAGTGTGCTGTATACCTCTGAGATTGAACGGTCAATAAAGACTGTTGAGTCATAATCGACAGCTAAACGAGTACCGTCTGGCAAGAACTTTTGAATTGCTTCGACTTCTTTATGGACTAAGTCAGCCACCTCAAGTGGGTTCGCATCTGACTGAGGCACGATACCCATACTTACGTTAACAACGCCGTCACTCTTAAAGGTCGAGTTCTCGTTTTCTGCGCCAATGTAAACATCCGCTACGTCTTTCAAGTAGATAGGTGTGTTATCAGAGGCACGTTTAACGACTAGGTATTCGAAATCTTCAGCTTCAGTGTAAGAACGAGCAGTACGAACCGACATCACAATCGCATCGTTACGTACTTCACCACCCGGGCTTTCAATGTTCTCACTGTTCAACGCAGATGTGATGTCGGAGGTAGTAACACCACGACCCGCCATCTGCGCAGGTTTCAGCTTGACGTACATTACTTTGTACAAGCCACCTGAGATATCCACCGAGCTCACGCCAGAAATCAAACTAAAGCGGTCAATCAACACACGTTCGGTGTAGTCGGTTAACTGCGTTCGGTCCATCTCTGTCGAACTTAAGTTGATGTAGACCGAGGCTTCACCACTACCATTGTTCTTGTAAACAATTGGGTCGTCGGCTTCATCGGGCAATGAACGCTGCGCACGAGCTACGGCGTCACGAACATCACTCACACCGGTGTTGAGGTCGTAACCAAGCTCAAAAGTAATCGTGATACGCGACATACCGTTACGCGTTGTGGATTCGATCTCATCGATACCACTGATTCCGGATAACTGGTCTTCAAGATTGGAGGTTATTTGGCTTTCAATGATGGTGGCAGACGCACCTTCATAGCGAGTACTGATCGATACCACCGGGCTTTCAATATCTGGCATCTCACGAACTGCGAGCTTATTGAAAGAGACAATACCAAACACAACCAATAGTAGGCTCAATACGACGGCCGCTACTGGTCTCTTTACAGAAACATCAGATAACAACATTAGTTAGCGCCTTCTTGTGCTGCTGTATTTTCATCAAGTTTAGCTGGGCGATTAACGGCAAGCTCTTGAACCAAGACTCCGTCACGCATGTTTACGATACCTTGCACCACGATCTTCTGGCCAATCTCGATGCCCTTGTCGATCACAACTTCGTTATCGATACGCGCACCCAAGAACACTTCGGTACGAGTCGCTTTGTTATCTTCGCCAATAACATAGACGAAACGCTTAGTACCAGAATACTCAAGCGCTTGAACTGGGATAATCGGCGCTTCTACAGGAGGGAAATCCATATCAGCTGCCACTAGCATGCCCGGCTTTAGGTAATCATTATTGTTGTCAAAGTGGATTCGAACTCGAAGGTTCAAGGTTTCAGCATTAATACGAGAATCAATGCCTACCACTGTGCCAGTGAACTGAGTCTCGCCCCACGCACTGGTGCGAGCCGTCACTGTCATGCCTTTAGACAGCTTAGAAAGGTAACGCTCAGGAATTTGAAGATCTAACTGCATCACAGACAAATCATCTAAAGTCACAAGCTCAGTACCTGCTGTCACCATTTTTCCGCGGCTAAAGTCGATAAAACCGACCGTGCCAGAGAAAGGCGCGCTGATGTGTAAGTCTTTAAGATTGGCATTGGCGGCAGCTAGGCGAGCATTGGCGATCTCTACGTTCGTTTTCTGAGCGTCAATTTCAGTTTGCGTAATCGCATTACGTTTCACTAGTCGTTGGAATTCCGCTAGCTTACGTTTCTCGTCTTTTAAATACGCTTGCGCTTCTGCAACTGCTGCTTTTGCTTTGTCGTCATCTAATTGAACCAACATCTGCCCTTTGGTGACATCTTGATTGGCTTTGATGTTGATAGAGTCAACTCTGCCCGCTACTTCAGAGGTAATGATCACAGATTGTTCTGCTTCTAACTTACCTACCAAAGAAAGAGATTGGCTAACTTGGTGAATATCAACTTGCTCAGTAACAACAGTGACAGTGCTAGGGCCCATGCGTTTAGCTAGTGCGGCTGGAGACGCCATAAGAATAGACAAGCTAAGCAGGGTTAAAACAGATTTATGCTTCATAATAATGGTCTGCAAGTAAGGTTTATACCAATCACAGTGAGTAAGTGGTCAGAAATAGCGTAGGGAAAAGGCTTGAGAACAAGGTAGCTCTTTTCAACAGATAGTTTCGATAAGTAGTTATTCTACAATCAAAATTTCTGACGCTGTTCTCGAGCATTTTAACAGGCTAGGATGACATGTTATTTACTACGATTGGTATTAATATCTATAAATGAAATTAACCGTATTCTATCAACTGATGAATGCTGTAACGTCAAGAAGTGTAAATCTAGATTAAATTCCATTTACGTTTCTTGGCGAATTGCACAAACCAAACACAATGTAGAAAGCGAGTTACCTCAAGGTGTTACCTATCACTACGTAAACCTTAGTATAGATGTTCACTTCCCGAGCAATATGCGTACTTTTCGCCATCTTTGCCCAAAAAGGCAGCATTCAACACAAAACCATAAGAAAAACTCTTTACAGGTTTAACGTGTTTGCTATGATGCGCTCCGCACTTGAGAGATGCGTTGGGAAAAACATCTCTTTAGCCTATCCATTATGAGTTAGGAAAAACACCCTGGAGGGGTTCCCGAGTGGCCAAAGGGAGCAGACTGTAAATCTGCCGGCACTGCCTTCGATGGTTCGAATCCGTCTCCCTCCACCATATTCTTCTTACCTCTTTTAAGAGTTAAGAGAACAACCTGATTGATGGGCTTATGGGAAAACATCAATTTAGGCTTACTTTGTGAAAAGTAAGACACACCCTGGAGGGGTTCCCGAGTGGCCAAAGGGAGCAGACTGTAAATCTGCCGGCACTGCCTTCGATGGTTCGAATCCGTCTCCCTCCACCATATTCTCCTTAATTGGAAAATCGAAAAGCCAACTCATTGAGTTGGCTTTTTTCGTTTCTGAGCTTTATCTCTTACTAAACGTGTCTTCTAAAACAACCCTCAACTTCCTAAACACTAACCCGCTACTACAAATAACTAATCGAGCTAAATCATTCAAACATCAGTGATCCCATACTTCAGCATGACGCTCACAAACCAGATAAGCAGCGTAGCCTAAACAATGGGTCGATACATGTTCTTCGCATTCGTTCGCAATTATCTGTTTCTGCTGCAAAGTAACCTCAGGCTCCAATACGGGTTCAAAGAACTTTGTCATTACTCATTACATCCAAATAAAATCAGTTAGTTAGTTAGTCTCAGGTTAATCCAATCTTTAACTAAGATACATATCATTAGACGCAAAAAAGCCCCTGCTGATTTCTCAGCAGGGGCTTTCTATTATTTGGTGTCATTCCGAATAACTACATCCTATTGATGTTGAGTTAAATCCTGGAATTAACCTTGAATACCAACAATTAACCAAGGTGCATTGTTAGTTGTTAGGTCACGCTCTAGGTGCCAGATATCAGTGATATCTTCTTCAACGCCATCCGCTGTGTCACGGTAACGACCGCTAAACTGAAGGCTTAGCTGTGCTTTGCTACCATCGTGGTCTGCGCGAACGATTTCAGCATCAACGTACATTACGTCTGTGTGCTGATCACCGTCTAGCTTATTACGCTCAGCTTTTAGGTCTTCAAATAGGCTTGGAGATACGTATTCTTCAATCGTGTTTAGCTCGTTGTGATTCCATGCACCTTGCAGTGTACGGTAGTGCTCACGAGAACCATTGATGAATGCCGCTTGATCAAAGCCCGGTGGGTAGTTATGTGGAACATCGCTTTGTGCACCAAAACCGAAACCACCAGCAGCGCCTTGTGATTGAGGTTGTGTTTGCTCGAAGTTATGAACATTTGGTTGTTGCTTAGGTTGTTCAAACTTGTTCTGACCCATGCCGCCGAATGCTGGCTGTTGGCCACGTGCATTCTGCTGATTCATTGAGCCCTGCTTCGCGCCCAACATTCCGCGTAGGAATTTAAACGCTAGGAAAGCAATCAGACCCATAATCAGAATATCCATGAACTGGATACCTTCAAATGCGCCACCAAAGAATGCAGCTAAAAGACCACCAGCAAGTAAACCACCTAGCAGACCGCCCATAAGGCCTTTCTTGCTAGAGTTAGCTGCTGTGTTCTTACCTGTTTGATCTTGACGGATCGAATTCGTGTTTTGTTGTTTTGGTGCTGGAGCCGTTTTAAAGCTTTTGCCAAATGACTTACCACCACCAAACTTTTTCGCTTCCGCGATTGGCGTCACCGCGACTGTTACCAACAGGATCGCGACTAGTGAGAAAAATCGTTTCATTATTATCCTTTATAGGGTTCTTTATCTTTCGACACCTTAATCATACTCGTTAACAAAGAACAATGAAATATTCACCGTGTTTACACATGTATCATAATATTGCGGCCATTAATTGATTACTGAACTAGCGAAGGGATTGACGGCACTCTGGGGCAGCATTAAAATATTGAACGATGTTCATTTAATAGAAAGTACCCATGGCAAGACGAAACGATCATACTCGCGAACAATTAGTGCAATTAACCTTAAAAACGGTGACCGACTTCTTAGAAGAGCACTCTTATCACGAGTTAAGTCTACGTAAAATCGCCAATATGATTGGTTACGTTCCAAGTACCTTGGTGAATGTATTTGGTAACTACAACCTATTGCTATTACATGTGGTCGCTCAAACATTAGATGAACTGGCGTCAGAATCTGCTGCAGCGGTTGAACAATCGAGCAACCCTCAACAAGCTCTATTCAACCTTGCATACTGTTACCACGATTTTGCACAAAAACACCCTCACCGTTGGCAGCTTATCTTTGAGCACAACATGAACGGTGAAAACCTTCCTGAATGGCAATCAAACCGCATCGATAGAATGACAGGTATGCTAGAGCAACTATTAATAGCTATTGCCCCTGAACATACTAAAAGCGAAGTCGTTAAAGCTAGCCGTGTATTATGGTCTGGAGTACATGGAATTACTCTACTCAGCGTTGATGATAAATTTTTCGCCGCTGAGCCAATCGATGGTAAAGAGTTGATCAATAACCTAGTCTCAAACTACTTAACCAACTGGTAATCATCCAAGGAAAGACAATGAACAACAGCAGCCAATCTTCGCTGTTAACGCAAAAAAGGTTCCTACCCTACTTTATTACCCAATTTCTAGGAGCCTTTAACGACAACATATTCAAAAATGTCCTGTTACTGTTTGTTGCTTTCGCAAGCGTAGACACGCTGCCTATTTCCAGCAATCTATTCATTAATTTGGCCGCTGGCCTGTTTATTCTGCCCTTCTTCCTATTCTCAGCTTTAGCCGGTGTACTGGCTGATAAATACGAAAAATCGTGGTTTATCCGTAAAGTTAAGCTCCTTGAAGTGGTGATCATGTCACTGGGTGCGATCGGATTTATCTATGAAAGCTACGGGATATTACTTCTGCTCCTGTTCCTTATGGGAACGCAGAGTGCTTTCTTTGGTCCGGTGAAATACGCCCTGCTTCCACAGCAGTTAGAAACAAAAGAACTGGTATCTGGTAACGCTCTCGTCGAGACAGGTACATTCTTAGCGATCCTGATTGGTACTCTAGGCGCAGGCATCATTGCATCTGAAGAAGGCGCGAAGCTCATTGCTGCGGTGTGTATTGTTTCGTTCGCCGTGCTTGGCTATGCATCAAGCTGCTTTATCCCACATGCGCCAAGTAATGCACCAGATCTTAAAGTAAAGTGGCAACCTGTAAAACTGACCCGCGCGACACTTGCGATTGCCAAAAAAGATCGCCCGACCTTTCAAGCTCTGATGTCTATCAGCTGGTTCTGGTTCCTTGGTGCGGCTTACCTAACTCAGTTCCCCAACTTCACTAAACTGCATCTAAACGGCACTGAAAGCTCCGTCGCCTTTTTACTGGCACTATTCTCGGTAGGCATTGCAATCGGCTCTTTAGCTTGCGATAAGTTATCTAATCACCGAATTGAAATCGGCATCGTGCCAATGGGCAGCTTAGGTATCTCGATCTTCGGTCTTCTGATGGCGATATCCATCCCGGAGTCTTTGCCTGACTTTAGTTCTTTCCATCAATTCGTAACCTACTCAGAGCTGTGGCCACTGTTTGCTTACCTTCTGCTTCTGGGTATCTCTGGCGGTGTCTTTATTGTTCCTCTGTATTCACTGATGCAGTTACGTGCCAAGCCCGACGAGCGTGCCCAAGTGATTGCCGGGCTCAATATCTACAACTCACTGTTCATGGTGGGAAGTGCGGTATTAGGTATTGTTTGCCTTAGTGTTCTAGATCTTTCAATTCCGCAGCTGTTTATCTTGCTCGCAGTGGGCAACACTTTGGTGATGCTGTACCTGTTTTATCAGGTGCCTATCTACGCTTTCCGCTTCTTTACGTGGGTGGTCACTCACACCATGTACAGAGTTAAACATAAGAACTTACATCACCTGCCAGAAAAGGGCGGTGCGTTGATTGTCTGCAACCATGTGAGTTATATGGATGCACTGCTGCTGAGTGCGGTTTGCCCTCGCTTGATCCGTTTTGTGATGGAAGAGGATTACACCAAGTTGCCGCCAATTCGACGCTTCTTGAAAAGAGCTGGGGTGATTCCAATCTCCGCGACCAACCGCAACTCGATTCGAAACGCTTTCAAAGAAGTAGAGCGTGCCCTGCATGAAGGTCACATCGTGTGTATTTTCCCAGAAGGAAAGCTCACCTCTGATGGCGAAATGGCTGAGTTCATGCGTGGTATGGAGCTGATCATCAAACGTTCCCCTGTCCCAGTGATTCCTATGGCTCTTAAAGGATTATGGGGTAGCTACTTTAGTCGTTACAAAGGCCGTGCCTGCAAAGGGTTACCCACTCGCTTCTGGACTAAGCTAGAGATAGAAGCTGGCGAGCCGATTTCACCTAAACAAGCCTCTTGTGAAACGCTTCGACAGTCAGTCTCTGACCTTCGCGGATCATTACGCTAGTTAACCAGCCCTTTATTCATATCAGTTGAACAAGCGTTAAGTTTTCCTTAACGTTTGTTCAATTCATTTAGACTTACTTATCATTTTATTGAACGTATAGTGGTCTCATCACAATAACGCCACAACAAAACAAGACTCTAAATACAATGAACCTAAAAAAGTCCGTTCCATTTTATCTTGCTGCACTGTTTTGCTTAACGCCTTGGGTTAGCTCACCGACAGCCCTGGTTATCGGTTTCCTGCTTGCTAGTTTAGGATTAGTCCCTGAACACTTGGAAGTCGGCAAACTTACCAAAAAGCTACTGGCCTACTCTATTGTTGGCTTGGGTTTTGGTATTCAGTTTGAAAAAGCATTAGCAGTAACAGGCGATGGTATTGGGCTCATTGTAACGACGATTATCGGTACATTAGTCATTGGTTGGTTCTTGGCGAAACAAATGGGGCTAGACCGCACTACGGGCTATCTTATATCTTCTGGTACCGCGATTTGTGGTGGTAGCGCGATAGCAGCAGTGGCACCCGCGATCAAAGCAGACGATGAACAGATTGGCTTGGCATTAGCCACCGTATTCGTGTTGAACTCGGTTGCTCTATTCTTATTCCCGATGATTGGTCACGCGCTTGAGCTCAGCCAACAAACATTTGGTACTTGGGCAGCGATAGCGATTCACGATACGTCTTCTGTAGTAGGTGCAGCTTCAGCGTATGGCGAAGAAGCACTGACGACAGCGACAACATTGAAGCTCGCTCGCGCACTTTGGATCATCCCAATCGCTTTAATTAGTGCGATGATCTTCAAGAACGATCAAAAGAAGATTACGGTTCCCTACTTCATTTTCTTCTATTGCGCCGCTATCGCGGTGAGTGACTTACTGCCACAATTTGAGATGGTCTATCAAGGAATCTTTGATGTGTCTAAGCGAGCACTGGTCGTGTGTTTGTTCTTAATTGGCTGTGGTATTTCAGTTGAGAAGTTAAAAGCGGCAGGGCCGAAACCACTGATGTTTGGTATTACAATGTGGGTCATGATCTCAACGGGTTCATTGGCGTGGTTAACTCTCGCTTAGCCCGCATAGAAACGCTTTAGATGTTTGTTCGGTGAACTAGACACTCAAGTTAGCGAGCAACAAAACAAAAAGGCAAAGCTCCAATGGGCTTTGCCTTTATCGTTTGTGGTAAGGGTATTCTTTGTTGTAACAATCACGAATCAAACAGGGGCTTATCACTCTTCTTGCTCTCTCTTTTCATTAAAACAAGTACCACAACCAACACAAATGCGGTGAGCTCAGCCAACGAACGAGTCAACCCTGACGAGATGATTGCTTGGCCTATCTGCAGTAAAACCGCAATGGTGAGGGCAATTTTCATAATAAGACCTTATTCTATAATCCGTTATTTATATGGCTTATTATGATGGATGGTTATAAAGATAATAAATTCTGTTTTGAACTATCTAATTGCTAAATTAACTAACCTAGCGCAACTGCCCTTCTAACCACTTAATAAAGGTTCTTACCTTAGGGCGTTTTTCCGTGCCTAGCGGGCAGATTAAGTCATACCCTTGGTCTGTATCCATGCTCGGATAAGGTGTTATCAGCTCACCAGTCTGAACATACTGCTTAACAAAATGATAGCGCCCCATCGCGACACCGATATTGCTGAGGGCACTTCTTACGCCCATATCCCGGTGGCTCACACAGTAAAATTGCTCAAACAAGTTCACATCTAAGCCGTGGTGTTTAATCCAACGCTGCCATACATCTGACCCTAGTGCATGAATGAAATTAATCCGGTGCAGCGATTCTAAGCCATCATCAAAGATGTCGTGTTCAGCCGCGTAACTCGGTGTACATACCGGAATATACTTTTCACCAAACAGGCGCTGTCGATGCATGTCTTTGAGATTTTCAGCACCATAGTAAATAGCGACATCGAGATGATTTTGATGAAAATCCTGCTCTTCTTGCGAGAAAATATTGAGATTAAACTTTGGGTATCGCTGTTTAAAATCAGCCAACCTCGGCAGTAACCAACTGTTGGCAAATGCAGGACTGGTACCGATATTGATCTGTCCATACAAGTCTGTGTTGGTAATGTCTTCGATCTCACCAAAAATAGAGCTTAACGACTTGGATAACGTTCGTTGAAAGCGCTGACCTTCTTCCGTTAGTTCCAGTTTACGAGTCCCTCGCACAAACAAGTTAAATCCGAGTTCACCTTCTAACACTTTGATTCGATGGCTAACGGCTCCCTGAGTCAAATGCAACTTTCTAGCCGCTAGCGTAAAGCTCATTTTCTCTGCAGCAACATTAAAAGTATGAAGATTTCTAAGTAAAGATTGATGGTTAGCCATACGAACTCATGCATTAAAAATTTTAATTCATACTACTACCCGTTTCGTTTGTTTGCATTAAGAAATAAGTTTTTAATAACCGCAGTTACTTAAAATCCTGCCTCGATCAATATTTGACTCCATACGTTGACGAGCAGAAACATTAAAAAAATTAATTACAAACTTAGGGGCACATATGAATATACTCGGGTATATGCAAAAAGTAGGTAAGGCATTGATGGTTCCCGTAGCCACACTGCCAGCTGCAGCAATCCTTATGGGGATCGGCTATTGGTTGGATCCTGTTGGTTGGGGTTCTGAAAGTATCTTAGCCGCATTCTTGATCAAATCTGGTGGCGCGATCATCGACAACATGGCGGTTCTATTCGCGGTGGGTGTCGCATTTGGTTTGAGCCGTGATAAGAATGGTTCTGCGGCACTGTCTGGCTTTGTGATGTTCCTCGTCGTCACCACGCTACTTGCTCCGGGCTCTGTTGCTCAGTTAATGGATGTTGAACTCAGTGAAGTGCCTGCGGCATTTGGCAAAATCAGCAACCAATTCGTAGGTATCATTGTGGGTATCATCTCTGCTGAGATCTACAACCGCTACTCAACGGTTGAACTTCCTCAAGCTCTAGCGTTCTTCAGCGGTAAGCGTTTGGTTCCTATCCTGACCTCAATCGCAGGTATGGCTCTCTCTTTTGCTCTACTTTACATCTGGCCAGCTGTTTACGACGCTCTGATCGTTCTGGGTATTAAACTAGAAAGCATGGGTGCGGTGGGTGCTGGTCTGTTTGGTTTCTTCAACCGTTTGTTCCTATCAGTAGGTATGCACCACGCTCTTTACCCTGTGTTCTGGTTCGACGTTGTTGGTATTAACGACATTCCAAACTTCTTAGGCGGCGCGCAATCTATCGCTAACGGTACGGGTATTCCAGGTAAAACTGGCATGTACCAAGCGGGCTTCTTCCCTATCATGATGTTTGGCCTACCAGCAGCAGCATTGGCGATGTATCACTGTTCTGATGCGAAAAACAAAAACCAAGTATTCGCAATCATGCTTGCGGCAGCTATGGCTTCATTCTTCACGGGTATCACAGAGCCACTAGAATTCAGCTTCATGTTCCTAGCACCCGTGTTGTTCCTACTGCACGCAGTATTAACAGGCCTATCGCTTTACATTGCAGCAAGCATGGAATGGATGGCAGGCTTCGGCTTCTCTGCTGGTTTCGTTGACCTAGTACTATCAAGCCAAAACCCACTCGCGGTTAACTGGTACATGCTACTGGTTCAAGGTGTGGTGTTCTTCGCGCTTTACTACGGTATTTTCCGCTTCGCTATCATCAAGTTCAACCTACGTACTCCAGGTCGTGGTGAAGAGATGGAAGCAGAAAAAGAAACTGAAACGCCAGAAGCATTGGCTAACCTAACCAACAGCTACATTGAAGCGGTTGGCGGTGCAGACAACATTCTAGAAGTCGATAACTGTATTACTCGTCTACGCTTAACTGTGAAAGACTCAGGTGCAGCAGACAGCGAGAAACTGAAGAAACTCGGTGCGGCAGGTGTGGTACCGGTTGGGAAAGGTGGTCTACAAGTTATCATTGGTCTAGGTAAGGTAGATAAAGTCGCTGAACAAATGAAGAAGGCACTTGCTTAACGCCAAATCTTGAATGACACGATAAATAATTAGAATTTGTGACGGCTTCACCACCGTCACAACCCCCTGAAGCGCAATTACGACTAGTCACCGTGTATTGCGCTTCATTTTATTGCTCTTCGCTCTATTTAGAACGGGTCTGCTGTAACCACTGCGCCAATCCAGCGCGCGAAACCTTAATACCATGTTGTTCCTGCTGAGGCATTCGATAATACTTAATAGGAAATTTGAACCGTTCAAGACGACCAGTTAACTGCTCGATAAACCACTCTTTGGTTGGCAACTCAGCACAATCGACAATCGCTGCAGGTCGAAATCCGAACTCATCATCTTCAATGGGAACAATAAAAGCCTGATTAACCTCAGACAATTGATTGAGTACTCGCTCAATTTCTTCGCAATGAATGTTCTCACCACCAGAAATAAACTGGTTGTCGGCACGGCCAATAATCGACACTTGTTCGCCAAGCCACTCACCAAGATCTTTGCTATCAAACCAACCGCTCTTATCAACTAATGGCGTTAAGTTACCTTGATAGTAATACCCGGACGCGAGCGTCTCGCCACCAATAAAGATACGTTGTTCTTCAATTTTTAGCTGGCGATGGTTAAGGACAAAACCGGCGGTGCTGCCGGCATCAACGGGCTTCGCGGTCACGGTTGAAGCCGCTTCAGTCATGCCGTATCCAAGCCATGTTTCGATGCCCATTTGTTGAGCTTCGAGCCCAAGTGCTTCTGGTATATGACTACCACCCAAAAGTACATGCGTTAAAGTAAGTGCTTGCTTACTCTTTAACAATCGATGTAGTTGAGTAGCGACCAATGAAGCATGACTGCATTCTTCTATATCGGTTTCAAGCTGACCTGTGCCTATTTTGATGCAACCACCAGCCGCCAACCAACGATGAACTATCGCCAGCCCCGACACATGGTACATAGGTAAACTCAGTAACCACGTGTCACCTTGTTGATAACGAAACACCTCAAGCAGCCCTGACGCAGAGCATAGGTGCTGGTCAAGTGTATGAGCGACCGCTTTTGGGTTTCCGGTAGAACCTGAAGTGAATACGATGCTCGCTAGATTTTGCGGATTGAAATTGGATTCTTGAGGTGTCGTTATCTGCTCATCATCACCATCAAACTTCAGTTCACTTAGGCAAGGCAAGGTCACCAACTGAGTATTCAAATCGGCAGTCTCTGATTGCTCTATTCCGCTATTGCCCAAGAGCCAAAGGTAGCTCTGTTGATCTGCTTGATATAAGGAATCGAGCTTTTGCTTCAGGCGTAAACTAGGCTGAGGCATCGTAAACGCACAAACCACACCCAAATTGAGTGCGGCAAGATAAACAGGGATCACTTCAGCTTGATTCTTACCAACAATCGTCAGTACATCACCTTCAGATAGGCCTTGATGAGATAGCTGTTGTTGGTACTCACTAACCAACACAAACACTTGCTGCCAAGTATAAGTGCGGTGAGTGGTCACTAACGCTGGTTGAAGTGGGTTTTGCTGCGCCCACTTTACCCAGAGCGGGGGATGATTAGATTGTGGGCGCATCATATGATAACCAAAAATAGATTAAGAACTTGTTAAGCTAACTAAATAGCCATTCAAATAGCTCGGTCTAAGAAGACCAAATCAATTGTTGCTTTTCAAGCGTAGAGACAGGCAACTGACAGCCCGGCCAAGAAACCTCTAGCTGCTGCTTGAACAAGCCAATCGTATCCAACCCCGGCACTTCATTTGGCAAATATTGCTGCGCCAGACGAGCAATCTGAGTCAGACCTAGGCTCGACTCAATGCTTGAGCTCAATACAGGTTTCATTCCAAGCTTCTGTGCTCGCTCAATGATTGCCACGCAACGCTCGACAGAACCAATAAGAGTTGGCTTGATCACGACTGCTTTAACACCAGTAAGGTCGCTAAGATCAAATTCCGGGCTGCGCACCGCTTCTTGCAGTGTCTCGTCCCACGCAATCGCCACACCATGGTCAATGGCAAAGGCCAAACTGTCTTCTGGCTTTTGGCAAGGCTCTTCGATAAAGCTTATACGCTGGCGCATTGACGGCGAAATGTATTTAATGAATTGCTTCGCTTTCTCTGGCTTCCACGCACGGTTGGCATCAAGTCTTAGAATCAAATCAGGGATCGACTCAAGAAATAAGCTAACCAACATGCCATCGCGAATCGCTTCGTAGAGGCCGACTTTCACTTTCGCGACCTTCTCGCCTACCATCTCATTCAATACAGGAATCAGTTCATCTGGATCGCCTGTACACAAAGGCGCCGCTTGGTAGTTACCTTGAGCGTTAAGATCGCCTCGCAATTCCATCATCGCCATTGAAAAGCCAAACGCGACAGAAGGATACAGCTCGTCGAAAGGCGTTTGAGGCTTATTGTGGCTCCAAAGCTCTAATTCGTGTTGAAGCTGAATGCCAGCTTGTTCGGCATCTTCTTGGCTAAAACCGGGCAAAGGCGCAACTTCGCCAAAACCAGTTTTACCATCACACTCAAGTTGGATGATATAGCCAACACGTTCGTTCAACTTATTGTCACGAAGAACCACACCACTATCCATAGGTAATTGATAACGGTAAAGTTTAGCGTGACGCTGAGAATTCACTGAGTTCATAAAGTTTCCTAAAAAACGGGGAACATCAAAACAAAACGAGCCGCTATTAGCGACTCATTTTGAAGAGGAGAAAGACTATGGATTACGCGGGAACTTGTCGAAGTCCGGTCGACGTTTCTCGTTGAATGCGTTGCGGCCTTCTTGGCCTTCCTCTGTCATGTAGAACATCATGGTTGCGTTACCAGCCAACTCTTGTAAGCCTGCTTGACCATCACAGTCAGCGTTCAGTGCCGCTTTCAAGCAACGCAGTGCCATTGGGCTGTGTTGAAGCACTTCACGACACCAACGAACTGTCTCTTTTTCTAGGTCAGCAACAGGAACAACGGTGTTTACAAGGCCCATGTCCAGTGCTTCTTGTGCATCGTAGAAGCGGCACAAGAACCAGATTTCACGTGCTTTCTTTTGACCAACGATACGAGCCATGTAAGAAGCACCCCAACCGCCATCGAAAGAACCCACTTTAGGACCCGTCTGACCGAACTGCGCGTTTTCAGCTGCAATAGTAAGGTCTGCCATCATGTGAAGTACATGACCGCCACCGACTGCCCAACCCGATACCGCTGCGATAACTGGTTTTGGACAAGTACGAATTTGACGTTGGAAATCAAGTACGTTCAGGTGGTGTGTACCTGAATCATCTTGGTAGCCGCCGTAGTCACCACGAATACTTTGGTCACCACCAGAACAGAACGCCTTCTCACCAAGACCCGTCAATATGATCACGCCTACTTTCTCGTCGTAACGAGCGTCAGCCAGTGCGTTGATCATCTCTTTTACGGTTTGTGGACGGAACGCATTGTGCACTTGAGGGCGAGCAATCGTGATTTTCGCAATACCATCGTCAGATTTGTGGTACTGAATATCTTCGTATTGACTGCTTTCATCGCTCCAGTTAACTGCCGCGTAAAGTTCTTCTTCTGTGATGCCTACTGTTTTAGCCATGGTGATTCCCATTGTTCTATTAGAGACCACGACTAACGAATAGTCGTGACGGTGTTGCTCTGCTTTTGATAGTGCTTGATACGAGAGAATCGCTCAGTCAGATTAACGACGACTGGCGATACATTGGATTATCAGGTTGGAAAACAGCTCGGGTTGCTCAAAATGAACATTATGACCCGCGTAATCAACCTGACTATATTCAAAGCCACTATTCTCAGCTAGCTCCATGAATTTACGATCTTTTTCTCCACATACATAATGCAATAAATACTCATGAGATTTCAATGTGGCACGTAAATCCGGTTGCTTAGCTAACGAAGTAGATAACAACATATTTGCTACGGATACTCCAAGGTTACCACTACGCTTTATGACCAAAGTTTGTCTTTGCTCATGATTTAGTGAAGAAAAGACGCTTTGTTGATACCAATCGTCTAAAACATCTTCAATCGACTGCTGTGCAAAGCGAACAGCCCATTGCGTATCATGTACTAACCTTTGTGCTCTTTCTTCATCACATTCCAAGCCAAAGTTGCCACCTTCAATGATGACTTTCTCTAGGTTGAGTGCCTCAAAGCAAGGGCTTGTCACCCCATACATAGCGAGCCTTCCGCCCATAGAATACCCAATCACCACGATAGGATAATCGGCAGGAAGATCGTTGAGAGCCAGTTGGGATGTGATGCACTGGACAATTTTCTTACAGCAATGATCAAACCCTACCGGATCGATAAAGCGACTTTGTCCGTGTCCGGGTAAATCTATGCAAAGGAGAGGAAAATCCTCGAGGAATGGATGACATGCACTCCAATCATCCCCGCTTCCGAGTAAACCATGTAAGAAAACAAGCAAAGGTTTGTCAGAAGAATCTTGTACAGCTGGGTAATAATCGGAGTAAAGCATGTAAAGTCCTTAGGCTAATGCCTCGGTGAGCATTGAACTGAATTGTTTCAGCAAAGTAGACGCTTGTTCGGGAGGCGTCTTAACTTCCACTAGCAAGGTACCCTGACCCTGTTCGAAATGTTGTTCGATAATGGTTTGATAGCAATTCAAGGTTTCTGGCGCAGCGTATCCCAACTGGAATTGCGCAGCAGCGTGTTCAAAACTGAAACCATGAGGCATTTGATAAAGTGACTGTTTCTGCTGCTCTGGCACCGGCAATAAATCAAAGATCGCACCACCATCGTTATTGGTCACAACAATAACCATCGGCGTTAAATTATGAGTCAGCAGAGCCAGTGAGTTGAGATCGTAAAGCAAAGAAGTATCGCCAATCAACATCAATAAGGGGTTCTGGTTGGCTTTCACTACACCCGCAGCCGTCGCCACCAAGCCATCAATGCCCGATGCACCACGATTGCTGTAAACCCGATTCGCAGATATTGAAGACAGCATATCCACCAGCCTTACCATCAAGCTGTTTCCCACAAACAACTCTCTGTCTTTAAGTCTAGACGACAAGTCAACTGCAACACTCAACTCTGTCAGTTGGTCGTTATTAGAGATTTGCGCCAACGCTAACTGCTGAACCGTATTCGCGACTTCCGCCAAAGATGCCGCCCAGCCAGCATGTTCTCCCAACAGCGTTGGTAGATGTTGCTCTGATAACCAATGTTCGATATCAGCGACAATATGAGTTTGAGGCAGATGATCTTGATTAATACGATGTGCATCTGGTGAAACAACGATGTACTGCGATGAACAAAATGTGGCAGCTTGTTCTTTTACCCATTGGTTAAGACGCTTAGATACGATGCGCTCACCAAACTGGATAATAAAATCACACTGACTAAGCTGTGCTTTGGCTGCGTCACTTTGCATCCATAAATCATAGTGTTTCCAGTCACTACTGACACCCGATTGAGGGTCACAGAATACTGGCCAGCCCAAAGCTGTCGCAAACTGCTTGGCTTTAATTGCGGCTTCATTCTCGATAGAACCAATAATCACTGCGCCTTTACGAGCGACATAATCACTTGCTGAGACAGGCTGAGCGATTAAATGACTGGGCAAATAAGTGTTCGAGTAAAGGCAGGTTGAAGCTCTCCAAGCTGCCACGCTCTTTGTATAATCCGCATACATCTCGGCGCTATTAGCGGAATAAAGCGGTTCTGGGAACGGACAGTTGATATGAATAGCCCCACCGACGCTGCGCTGTTTCGCCAGTGCGTTATCAACCGACGTCAAAAGCCAATTCAAAGAAACTTGTGTCGTTGGACTTGGAAGGTTTAGTGCCGTTTCAACGTGAGACGAAAAGATACCCTGCTGCTGAATCGCTTGATTGGCACCACAGTCGACCAAGTCGATGGGCCTATCAGAGGTTAGCAAGATCAGCTTCTCTCGGGCCAGCCCAGATTCAGCCGTCGCAGGAAGCAAATTCGCCACAGCGGTTCCTGATGTCACAATCACCGCAACCGGTTTGTTGCTAGCCTTTGCTAAGCCTAAAGCTAAAAACCCAAGACCACGCTCATCAAAGTGCGTATGTAAGGTTAACTTGGAGTTGGCTTCAGCTTCGAGAGTTAGCGGCGTTGAGCGAGAGCCCGGAGCAACACAAACATGTTCAACGCCATTGCGTGCAAGCTCTTCAAGTAACGTGTGACACCAAACTCTATTTAATACGGCTTGGTCGTGATTCATGACGCGACACCCAATGGAGGGTGATCTGAAATTAAGCTAAGCAGAGTAGACATCTTCTTGTTCAGCTCTTGCCATTCATGTTCGGCAACCGATCCCGGCACGATCCCCGCGCCAGCAAACAGTTGTACTTGATCGTTTACAATCAAGGCGCTTCGAATCGCCACGCAGAATTCCGCTCGCTGATGACTGATATAGCCTACAGAGCCTGCATACCAACCTCGTGCAAACGGTTCGTGTTCAAGAATGAAATCCATCGCCTCTTTACGAGGTAAACCCGCCACCGCAGCAGTTGGCTGTAAGGCAGCAAGCAACTGCACACCATTAACGCCATTGTTGAGCTGAGCATGGATATTGCGCTTCAAATGCTGCACCTTACGCAAGCGCACTAGACGCGCATCCTTTTCAACATGGACCGTTTGAGAATGAGGAGTGAGACGCTCAATGATGTCGTCGACCACATACTGGTTCTCATTGAGGTTTTTGCTGTCTTGAGAAAGCCAGTTGGCCAGTTCCATATCCTCAGTAGCGTTCTCTCCGCGACCAATGGTTCCAGCAAGCGCCTCGGTATCAAGCTCCATACCATGTCGGCTATATAAGCGCTCTGGTGTCGAGCCAATGAAACTGTGTTTAGAATCCAGCACCAACATAAAGTGGAAACTGTGGTGATTTTGCAGATAGCTGGCTTTAAGTAATTGAGCTGCGCAGATAGGCGCATCGAGTTGCAGTGTGGTTTTACGTGCTAAAACGACTTTTTTGTACTCTTCATCGCTAATGCCTTGCAGCACTTTATCGACAAGGTTGCCCCACTGCTCTCTTTCTGGAACGTGATTGATCTGTTCAATATGGGCAGACAAAGGCGCCAATATCGCGGCTTCTACAGAAAGCTTATTCAAAGCATTAATAGAAGAAACGCGATCAGGGGACAAATTAACCGCCAGCGACCAAGTATTGTCAAAGCGGATCAATTCAACCTGAGGAAGGAAGAAAAACGACTCCATGCAGCGACGGTTCTTTGCGGTGTGCCCATCAAACGAGCGTCCACCCCAGATTCGTTGGTCTTCACCAAGAATAGCGTACGCGGGTGCAGGATCTGAAAACGTATGTAACTGTCCGAGCGCAACAACCTCTTCACGAGTGTCGCGTGACTGCCAGTAGAACTTAGGAAAGAGCGGTTGAGCATGAAGCCATTCTATAAATGCAAACGATGGTTTTTGCGTTAGAACTTCAACACAACGAACTTCGCTTGCTTGGGCATTTTGTACTCGCTCAATCAAAGCGGAGATAGTTTGCTGGAAATGTGACAAATCGACCTCGTTCACATCTAAATTATTATTATATTAGTTTGATACTTTATGGGCAGTACCCACTTAGATCAAGAATGTACTATATCTTTTCAACATTCCTGTGATTTTAAGCGATCCCGCCCCTTTATTCATCTTAGCCAATAACCAAGAAAGCGATTAATTAAAATTTAGAAAAGAGTGACAACAAAAAGGCTAAACGTGATACTGAAATGCGACATTCATCAGATTTTTATTCTATCAAACGTCATTTTGCGGTACTTTAATAAAGTATTTAAATTAATTTCAGGAAATCGGCAATGCAAAATATCGGGATGTCGTCAAAACTCAACAGCGTATGCTACGAAATCAGGGGGCCTGTACTCAAACATGCTAAGCGCATGGAAGAAGAAGGGCATAAAATACTGAAGCTTAATATTGGTAACCCCGCCCCATTTGGTTTTGACGCCCCTGATGAAATCCTTGTTGACGTAATCCGTAACCTACCGACATCTCAAGGTTACTGCGACTCAAAAGGCATCTATTCAGCCCGCAAAGCGGTTGTTCAGCACTACCAGAAAAAAGGCCTACGTAACCTTGATGTAGAAGACGTTTACATTGGTAACGGCGCATCAGAGCTTATCGTTATGTCTATGCAAGCGCTACTGGATAATGGTGATGAAATCTTAGTTCCCGCTCCGGATTACCCACTATGGACAGCGTCTGTTGCGCTTTCTGGTGGTACACCGGTTCACTACATGTGTGATGAAGAGGCTGATTGGTATCCAGATTTAGACGACATGCGCGCGAAGATCTCACCAAAGACGCGCGGCATCGTTCTTATCAACCCGAACAACCCAACAGGCGCGGTATACAGCCGTGATTTCCTATTACAAGTGGTTGAGATTGCTCGTGAGCACGGTTTGATCATCTTCGCCGATGAAATCTACGACAAAGTACTTTACGACGGTGCGGTACACACTTCAGTGGCAACGCTTGCTGAAGACGTATTAATGGTCACGTTCAACGGCCTATCTAAAGCTTACCGTGTATGTGGTTTCCGTGGTGGTTGGATGTTCTTAACAGGCCCTAAACACCTAGCGAAAGGCTATGTAGAAGGGCTAGAAATGCTGGCCTCAATGCGTTTGTGTGCCAACGTTCCGATGCAACACGCTATCCAAACCGCACTCGGTGGCTATCAGAGTATCAATGAGCTGATTCTTCCAGGCGGTCGACTGCTTGAACAGCGTGACCGTGCATGGGAACTGATCAACAAGATCCCTGGCGTTTCTTGTGTGAAACCGAAAGGTGCAATGTACCTGTTCCCTAAAATCGACACCAACATGTACAACATCAAAGACGATCAGAAGTTTGTACTCGACTTCCTTAAGCAAGAGAAGGTGCTATTGGTTCAAGGTACGGGCTTCAATTGGCCGAAACCGGATCACTTCCGTATCGTGACTCTGCCGCACATCGAAGATCTAGAAATCGCAATTGGTCGTTTAGAGCGCTTCTTACAGACTTACAGCCAAGACGACCTCATCGAAGGTTAATGAGCACAAAGAAAGATGGCTACAATTTGCTGTTTTAAAAGACTTTAACTTGTATTCATTCACTTCTATGCTTAAAAGGCTCCTGTTTAGGAGCCTTTTTTGTATCCGCTGTCTCGTACGGTTTGAGTTAACATAAGATACGAGTGGAGCATTGTTTAAAAAGGACATTTATGAAACAGAGCCATTTCTTTGCCCATCTCGCACGCATGAAGCTAATTCAACGCTGGCCCCTGATGCGTTCGGTATCAAGCGAGAACATTTCAGAACATAGCCTACAGGTTGCTTTCGTGGCACACGCCTTGGCACTGATCAAAAACAAGAAGTTTGATGGTCAGCTTAACCCCGAGCACATTGCTCTGCTTGGCATGTACCACGACACCAGTGAGGTACTGACGGGTGATTTGCCAACGCCAGTTAAATACTACAACCCGGATATTGCACAAGAGTATAAGAAAATAGAAGCCGCGGCAGAACAAAGACTGCTTTCGATGTTGCCAGAAGAGTTCAGAGACGACTTCGCCCCCTTCTTAATATCTGGTACTGCGAGTAAAGAAGAGCAAAGCATCGTCAAGCAGGCAGATACTATCTGTGCGTACCTGAAATGCTTGGAAGAGCTCAGTGCGGGCAATCATGAATACGAGCAAGCCAAGCGCCGATTGGAAGAGACACTCGAACAACGCAAAAGCCCAGAAATGGACTACTTTCTCACCACATTCGCACCGAGCTTTGAATTATCACTAGACGAGATAAGCTAGCTGGGTATAAGTTGTTTTTAATTAGCTAAATAAAATCAATTTGATAGGTGCTATTTTGAATTCTCAACTCGAACCACCCTTTGTACTCGAACAAGAATGGCAGCATCGAAATGACGATGAACATAAAATAAGACGGGATGACCACCGCAGCCCGTATCAGCGTGACCGTGCGCGCGTGCTTCACTCTGCTGCTTTCCGTCGCTTACAAGCGAAAACCCAGATCCATGGCACCACGGTCAACGACTTTCACCGAACGCGCCTTACCCACTCTCTTGAGGCCGCTCAGCTTGGCACCGGTATCGTCGCTCAACTGAAGAAAAAGCAGCCCGAATTTCGAGACCTATTACCCTCAGACAGTTTGATTGATTCACTGTGTTTGGCTCACGACATCGGTCATCCACCCTATGGACATGGCGGCGAAGTCGCACTCAACTACATGATGCGCGACCACGGCGGCTTTGAGGGCAACGCTCAAACGTTTCGCATAGTCACACAGCTAGAACCTTACACTGAACATCACGGGATGAACCTATCTCGACGCACTTTGTTAGGTCTAATTAAGTACCCTTCTCTGCTGAGTGAGGTTCAAGCTAAATTGCAGTCTGAACCCGTTAAGCATCAACGACAACTCCGAGCTAAAGATTGGATGCCAGCAAAAGGCATCTACGATCATGATGAAGAGTTGTTTAACTGGGTGCTTGAACCGCTTTCAAGCAGCGACCAACAGCTCCTAAAACAGAAAAGAAAAACGCATACCGAGCCACTTGAGCACAACAAGACCAAATATAAGTCACTGGATTGTTCGATCATGGAACTTGCTGACGACATCGCGTATGGCGTGCACGATTTAGAAGATGCGATTGTGCTTGGCTCTGTGACCAAAGCTCAGTGGGTCGAATCGGCTTACCCTCAACTGAAAGAGATGGCCGACCCATGGATTTGTGAACACCTAGATTCAATTACAGAGATGCTTTTCTCTGGTGAACAGTATCGTCGAAAGGATGCGATTGGTGGGATAGTCAACGCACTGTTGACCAGTATCTCGATTAAGCGAGTGGAGGCTAACTTTGAGAATGTACTGTTGGCTTACAATGCGGTGCTCGAGCCGAGCATGGACGGCACACTCGATAAGCTGAAACACTTTGTCAGCGAGTTCGTTATTCAAGTGCCACAGGTTCAGGTCATCGAATACAAAGGTCAACAGATCATCATGGATATGTTTGAAGCATTCAGCGCAGATCCTGAACGCTTGCTGCCACTGCCCATCAAGAAGCAATGGCTACAACATCAAGATGAGTCTCGAAAAATGCGCGTGATAGCCGATTACATTTCATCGATGACTGATGATCTTGCGCAGAAAATGCATCAGCAACTGTTCTCAGCTCATACCGAGTTTTAATTCCTGACTCACTTTACTAAAACGGCTTAATCTAAGTAGTTTTTCTCAAACACGCCCGGCGGCATTTGATTGATTTGAAACTGAATCATTTGGTCAAATGCCGTTAGCAAAGGGCTAAAGTCGCCATCACGCTCTAACAAGCTAAGTAAATGATAGCCAGCTTCAACGGTTGAAAGGCTATTTTCACTGGGTGCTTTGCGAATTCGGTAATTACCCTTGAGATCTTTCGGTAAATGAACCGTGTTCAACGCATGCAAGTTACTCGATACTTGCCACATCTTGAATGCTTTCTTCCACGTGCCATCCAATAAAATCACACGCAGCTTCTTATTGGGAGATGTCGCCGACTCAACTGAAACGGAGTTTTCGCTTGGGTATAAAATCACATGTTGATACTGTTCATCGCACAACAATGCGTTGAGTTGTTCGTTGTCTGAAAAGTCTTCGCCAACAAACGTCACGCTGTTATTAAGAGATAACGAGAGAATACGCGCTGTTCCCATCGGACGATGCTCTTCTGATGGGTGCTGAAGAATGATAAGCTCAACATTCGATTCGAGTGGTGTAACCCACTGACAAATACAAGCTTTCAAAGCCTTGCTGCATTGGGGGCAATAACGAGACATGGATTTAATGTGTACCCTGTTTTAATTTTCATTTCACTTTTATGCGTCTTATTCCAATTTGAGCCAATACAAGCTTGGGTCGTTTGGGATAGCAATGCGATTGCCGATAGGCAATGGTGGCGAATCCTAACAGGAAACTTTTCACATACCAACTACTCGCATCTTCTGATGAATCTAGCAGGCTTGTGGATCATCAGCTACCTGTTTCAACCGAGTAAAAAACAGCTTGTTGTTGCTTTGCTTGTGATCAGTTTAGTGACTGGCGTCGCTCTGTTGTTTTCAAGTATTCAGATCTACGTTGGCCTATCGGGCACTTTGCATGGGTTGTTTGGCTTATTCGCGCTCAGAGAGGCTTTAAACGGCAGGAAGTCTAGTTGGCTGTTAGTATTCGGATTAGTCGCTAAAATCGCTTGGGAGCAGCTTATTGGCCCTTCTAGCACGACTGGTGAACTGATTAATGCTCGTATCGCGATTGAAGCCCACCTAGCAGGTGCATTGGCCGGAGGCTTCATATCTATCGCTTCATTTCTAACAAGTAGAAAAACGGGTCAAAGTTGAATTCTTTCGCGGTTCTTTTCAACCGTCGCTTCACCTATCCCTTTGACACTCACCAAATCATCAGCAGTAGTAAATGCCCCGTTCTGATCTCTGTAATCGACGATTTCTTTGGCTTTCTTGTCACCCACGCCAACCAATAGTGCTGAAAGTTCTTCTGCCGTCGCGGTATTGATGTTGACCGTAATCTCAATGCCTTCGTAAAGCTCAGCCTTGGTTGGGCTGTCTGCAAACACGGCAGGGCTTAAGAGCATCAGAAATGAAAGAATTAGTGTTGAATATATCGTGCGCATAAATAGTTCCTTTGTTCAAAAAACGTAACTTATGCATTTGCCGCGCTAGATAACACAATCACCAGATAAAAATAAAGCGGATCACCTAAGTGACCCGCTTCGTTATACATCTTATTTTCATCAGCTTGTTTGTTGGCTCACAAATCTGAATTAAAGCCTAACAATCACGTGTTGATTTCAGTAGTAAGCTCTAACTTGAGCTTGCTACTGAGGTAATCAAACGCTTACTGACCTTGACCCACTACGTAGTATTCAACGTCTGCGTTTTTACGAAGTACGTTTAATACGTTAGTCAGGTCTTGCTGGTTACCAACTCGCTCCAACTGTGCACCAATTTGAGTGCTGTAGGCTGGGTTGATCTCAGCCGTTACTTTAGAAAGCTCAACAACAACGATATTACCGTCTTGGTCTTTAGATTGACCGAACACAGCTTGACCTGCTTCTGGTTTCGCTAGAGCGAATACAGATGCCGCTAATGGCGAGTTACGGTCAATCGTTTCAAGTTCAGTGAACTCAAGGTTGTTGTCCGCTAGTACTGCTTCATTGCCTTGCTCAAGTTCGTTCACTAGAGAAACACCTAGCTCAACCGCTTGCTGCTCTGCTTGTACAGCAGACAGTGCAGCGACAACTTGATCTTTCACTTCAGCTAGAGGAAGAACTGTCTCATCACGAGTCTCTTCTACACGAACAACAATTACGTGCTCAGGTGCAACTTCGATAACTTCCGAGTTTAGACCGTCTTCTTTCACTTCAGGGCTCAAGATAGCTTGCATAACTGCAGGCGTCATCAGAACTTCTGGAGCGTCAACTTGAGAGATGAAATCTGTCGTTGTGATCTTCGCGTTGATAGCTTCTGCAGAATCAACTAGAGAATCTGGGAATTCAAACGCTACTTTTTCTAGCTCAGTTTGTTGCTCGTAGAACTGATCAACTGCGTGTTGGTCTAGAAGCTCTGTCTTAATCTCTGCCGCTACTTCAGTGTAAGGCTGAGCTTGAGACGCTTTTAGTTCGTCTAGCTTGATGATGTGGTAGCCGAAATCAGATTTAACTAGGCCAGTAGTATCGCCAATATTCTCAAGAGCGAAAGCCGCGTCTTCGAATGCAGGGTCCATAACATCGCGCTCAATCCAACCTAGGTCACCGCCAACGTCTGCACTACCGAAGTCGTCAGATTTCTCTTCCGCTAGCGTAGCAAAATCAGCGCCTGCATTTAGCTCGTCTAGGATTGCCTGAGCTTTCGCTTCGTCATCGCCTTGAACTAGGATGTGGCTAACTTTACGTTGCTCTTCCGTTGAGTACTTGTCTAGGTGCTCTTGGTAGTATTTCTGTGCTTCTTCATCGCTTACTTCAAGCTGAGACTTAAGCGCTTCAGCAGAAAGCTCAATGTAAGATACCTTAGCTTGCTCTGGACGAGTGTAAGCTGCTGGGTTCTCTTGGTAGTACTGTTCGATTTGCTCGTCAGTTAACTCGATGTCTTTTGCAAGGTCAGCAACAGACAGTGTCACTGTGCGAATGTCACGAGTTTGTGCGATAAGCTTGCTCTGAGTATCGATTTCGCCCTGAAGAACGAATTCGCTGCCTTGAAGTGCAGTCACAAGCTGGTTGCGCATTAGGTCACGACGCATGTATTCAGCGAAGCTCTCTGCGCTGAAACCTGCACGACGTAGTGCCGATTGGTAAACTTCTTGGTCGAATTGACCCGCCGTTTGGAACTGAGGCATTTCTAGAATCATGGTGCGGATTTGAGAATCACTGATTCGTAGGCCTAGAGACTCAGCTTGCTGCTCAAGCAGTACGTCATTGATCATGCGATCAAGTACTGATTTACGGAAAGACTCTACGTAAGCAGGGTCTGCAAGCATTTGCGCGAAGTAATCGCCAAGTTGAGACTGCATACGATTACGTTCGTTTTGGTAAGCCTGTTCGAACTCACCACGAGCAATTTCTGTGTTGCCAACTTTAGCTGCTGCGTTGTTACCGCCACCGGTGATGTAGCTGCCTACACCTGCGAATACGAATGACAGGATAATCAACCCAAGGATAATTTTTACCGCGATGCTATTCACGCCTTCGCGTAATCGATCCATCATAATTTAAGTGCTCTCCGGATATGAAGCATTGGCTTCAAAATAAAAATCTATTCACGCGATATTATCAGAAAAAGAAATGCGCATCAGTAGGATGCGCATAATTTAAATAAGTTCAATGTGCTTTGTACACATACTGTTTAAGAATGAAACATCATTTTTCAAACAGTAAACGCATTTTACTGCCTTCCCCTCTTAAATGGAGGTTTCAGCAGTGAAAATTAGTTACATGCGTCTTTAAGTGCTTTACCCGCTTTGAAGCCAGGTACTTTAGCTTCTGCGATTTGGATCTCTTCACCAGTTTTTGGGTTACGACCTGTACGAGCAGCACGAGTACGAACACTGAAAGTACCAAAGCCAACAAGTGCAACTTGGTCACCAGATTGTAGCGTTGTGCCAACTGCTTCGATGAATGCGTCTAGAGCGCGGCCAGCTGAAGCTTTAGAGATGTCTGCGTTTTCTGCGATTGATTCTACTAGTTGTGTTTTATTCACTGTTTTTCCCCTATGTGTCATCTGTGACTACTTCTGATGACTGTACGTTCCATTTTGGTTTTAATTTAGCCGAAAGCCTTATTGCAAAAGGGCTGCCGCTTTGATCAATAACTTAGCGTCCAAAAAAAACGCTGACAAGCCTTTTCGGGCCTATCAGCGTAATTCTTTACTTATTTTTGCTATGCATCACTATTTTTTCACGTCAAACTCGACCCCTGACGGATCTCGTTCTAGCGCGACTTTGAGTACTTCATCAATCCACTGAACCGGGATCACCTTCAAGTCAGCGATTACGTTGTCTGGAATCTCTTCCAAATCACGCTCATTGTCTTTAGGGATCAGTACAGTTTTGATGCCGCCACGGTGTGCAGCAAGCAGTTTTTCTTTCAAGCCACCGATAGGTAAAACTTCACCACGAAGGGTAATTTCACCTGTCATACCGACCTCTGCTTTAACCGGGTTACCCGTCAAGCTAGAGACAAGTGCAGTACACATTGCGATACCCGCACTCGGGCCATCTTTCGGTGTAGCACCTTCTGGTACGTGAACGTGAATGTCACGTTTTTCGTAGAAATCTGAGTTGATACCCAGTTTTTCAGCACGAGAACGAACCACTGTCATTGCCGCTTGAATCGACTCTTTCATCACGTCGCCAAGTGAGCCAGTTTGCGTTAGCTTACCTTTGCCCGGCATTGCTTCGGTCTCGATAGTCAGTAGATCACCACCCACTTGAGTCCACGCTAGGCCTGTTACTTGACCGATACGGTTGCTTTCATCCGCTTTACCGAAGTCGTGGCGTTGAACACCTAAGTACTCTTTCAGGTTATCAATGTTAACCGTTACAGACTTAAGATCGCTGTCTAGCAAGATGTTCTTCACTGCTTTACGACAGATCTTTGAGATTTCACGCTCTAGGCTACGTACACCCGCTTCACGCGTGTAGTAACGAATGATGCCGATGATTGCAGAGTCTTCAATCTCAATTTCATGAGGCTTAAGACCGTTGCGTTGAACTTGCTTGTCCAGTAAATGGCTCTTAGCAATGTTCAGCTTCTCATCTTCTGTGTAACCAGATAGACGAATCACTTCCATGCGGTCCAGTAGAGGCCCAGGAATGTCCATCGAGTTCGATGTTGCCACGAACATAACATCTGACAGATCGTAATCTACTTCTAGGTAGTGATCGTTAAATGCGTTGTTTTGTTCTGGATCTAGAACTTCTAGAAGTGCTGAAGATGGGTCGCCACGCATATCAGAAGACATCTTATCGATCTCATCTAATAGGAACAGTGGGTTCTTAACACCAACTTTAGACATCTTCTGGATCAGTTTACCCGGAAGTGAACCGATGTACGTACGACGGTGACCACGAATCTCAGCTTCATCACGAACGCCACCAAGTGCCATACGCGTGTACTTACGACCCGTTGCCGCAGCAATCGAACGACCTAGCGAGGTTTTACCTACACCAGGAGGACCAACAAGACAAAGGATTGGGCCTTTTAGCTTGTTGATACGGTTTTGTACTGCCAAGTATTCAAGAATACGTTCTTTAACACGCTCTAAGCCGTAGTGGTCTTCGTTTAAGATCTCTTCCGCTTTCGCTAGATTCTTTTTCACTTTTGAACGCTTAGCCCAAGGAACGCCCACCATCCAATCAATGTAGCTACGTACTACTGTTGCTTCAGCAGACATTGGCGACATCATTTTCAGTTTTTGCAGTTCTTGCTCGGTTTTTTCACGAGCTTCTTGAGGCATCTTAGAGTCTTCGATCTTCTTCTTCAGAGTCTCGAATTCATCAGGAGCGTCGTCCATCTCGCCAAGTTCTTTCTGAATCGCTTTCATTTGCTCATTCAGGTAGTACTCACGCTGAGATTTTTCCATTTGCTTCTTAACGCGGCCACGAATGCGTTTTTCAACTTGCAAGATGTCAATTTCTGACTCCATTTGGCCCATCAAAAATTCCAGACGTTCAGTCACATCTAAGCTTTCTAGAACGTGCTGCTTGTCTACCAGTTTAAGTGGCATGTGTGCAGCAATCGTATCAGCAAGGCGAGCTGCCTCATCAATACCGTTCAGAGATGTTAGAACTTCTGGTGGAATCTTTTTGTTCAGCTTAATAAAGCCTTCGAATTGATTGATCGCGCTGCGAACAACCACTTCTTGTTCTTTTTCGTCAAGTTCTGAGGTTACAACGTATTCTGCGTCCGCTAAGAAAAACTCACTTTCTTTGAATTGGTGAATTTTTGCACGCTGCTGACCTTCGACAAGCACTTTAACAGTACCATCAGGGAGCTTTAGTAACTGAAGAATGGTAGCGACAGTTCCTACTTTAAATAGGTCGTCAATTGAAGGCTCATCAGTGTCCGCTTCTTTCTGCGCTACAAGTAGTACTTGTTTGTTAGCTTCCATTGCCGATTCAAGGCAAGTAATCGATTTTTCACGACCAACAAACAATGGAATAACCATGTGTGGGTAAACCACTACATCACGTAGAGGTAGCACGGGGATTTCGATACGCTCGGAACGTTCCAAGTTCATATATTTCTCTCTTCCGCTTTAACTTATAAAGCAGTATATGGGGCTTAAACGACTGGATTCAATGGAAGAATAAAAAAAAGGAGGTAATTGCTTACCTCCTTTTTCAATTTGAGTGACTTGTCTAAAAAAGACCTACTCTGCAACAGCTGCTTGGTTATCTGAGTTGCTGTAAATTAATAGTGGTTCTGACTCACCATTAATTACCGACTCATCAATCACAACCTTGCTTACATCAGTTGAAGATGGCAGTTCGTACATAGTTTCTAGTAGAACACCCTCCAAGATAGAACGTAGACCACGAGCACCTGTTTTACGGTTCATTGCTTTCTTAGCAATGGCACGTAAAGCATCTTCACGGAATTCTAACTCTGTATCCTCAAGCTCAAATAATGCTGCGTACTGTTTTGTAAGTGCATTCTTTGGCTCACATAGGATTTGGATTAGCGCTTCTTCATCAAGCTCTGTCAGTGTTGTTGTCACAGGTAGACGACCAATGAATTCTGGAATCAGACCATATTTCACTAGATCTTCAGGTTCTACTTGAGTGAACAATTCACCGATAGTTTTGGTTTCATCTTTTGAACGCACTTCTGCGCCAAAGCCGATACCTGAACCTGTTTCTACACGCTGTTCAATCACTTTATCTAGGCCTGCAAACGCACCACCACAGATAAATAAGATCTTAGACGTGTCCACTTGCAAGAACTCTTGCTGTGGATGCTTACGACCACCTTGAGGTGGAACTGAAGCTACTGTACCTTCAACAAGTTTTAGTAGAGCTTGCTGTACACCTTCACCAGACACGTCACGCGTGATTGATGGGTTTTCAGCTTTACGAGAAATCTTGTCGATTTCATCGATGTAAACAATGCCGCGTTCCGCTTTCGCTACGTCGTAATCACATTTCTGAAGCAACTTCTGGATGATGTTTTCAACATCTTCGCCCACGTAACCCGCTTCGGTTAGTGTTGTTGCGTCTGCCATTGTGAAAGGAACGTCTAGGAAACGAGCCAATGTTTCAGCCAGTAGTGTTTTACCACTACCAGTAGGACCGATAAGAAGAATGTTACTCTTACCTAGCTCTACGCCTTCAGCTGTCGTATCACCATTACGTAAACGCTTGTAGTGGTTATAAACTGCAACTGCTAGCACTTTCTTCGCGTATTCTTGACCGATTACATAGTCGTCAAGATGCTCACGAATCTCACGCGGCGTTGGCAGCGATTCCGATTCTTTCTTAGGAAGAACATCTTTAATTTCTTCACGAATAATGTCGTTACAAAGATCGACACATTCATCACAAATGTAAACAGAAGGACCTGCGATTAACTTGCGAACTTCGTGTTGGCTTTTGCCACAGAAAGAGCAGTAAAGCAGTTTACCGCTACCACCCTCTTTGCTTTTATCTGTCATTCGCTAACCTCTTAGCCTTAACTCTCTATGCTTGAGTGTATATCAATTTGAATCACTTTGCGTTAAACAATTGCCCTGCAATTATTGACCGCGGTGATTAAGAACTGAATCCACCAAGCCGTATTCTACTGCTTGATCAGCAGACATGAAGTTATCACGATCTGTATCGCGCTCAACAACTTCTAGAGGCTGACCAGTGTGCTCTGCCAATAGTTTGTTTAGCTTTTGTTTGATCGTTAGGATCTCTTGCGCGTGAATTTGAATATCAGACGCTTGGCCTTGGAAGCCGCCAAGTGGCTGGTGAATCATTACACGTGAGTTTGGAAGCACGTGACGCTTACCAGGAGTACCACCCGCTAGTAAGAATGCACCCATAGAGCAAGCTTGACCCATACATACTGTGCTCACGTTTGGCTTGATGAACTGCATTGTGTCGTAGATAGACATGCCTGCTGTTACGCTACCGCCAGGTGAGTTGATGTAAAGATAGATATCTTTGTCTGGGTTTTCTGATTCCAAGAAAAGCAGTTGAGCCACGACAAGATTTGCCATGTGGTCTTCCACTTGACCTGTTAAGAAAATGATACGTTCTTTTAATAGACGAGAATAAATATCGTAAGAACGTTCACCACGGGAAGTCTGTTCAACCACCATAGGAACTAGTGCGTCCATAATCGATGGCATTGTATTTTTTTCTTGGTAGCTCATATTCTTATGTCCCTAAAATAAATGGCCCGAATGATTAAATCATACGGACCATTGTTAGCAGAATTGTTGACCGTACGTCAACCTTCTACGTCAGATATTACTATATTAAGCAGGTTGCTGATTCATTAGCTCGTTGAAGCTAACTTCTTTATCAGAAACTTGAGCTTTAGCGATGATTGCATCAATAGCTTGCTCTTCTAGAGCAACATTGCGCATGTTGTTCATCATTTGCTCGTTTTGCTCGTAGTAAGCAATAACTTCTGTTGGATCTTCGTATGCTGTAGCCATCTCTTCGATGATAGCTTTAACTTTCTCGTCGTCAGCTTTTAGCTCTTCAGTCTTGATTACTTCACCAAGAAGAAGACCTACAACTACGCGACGTTTAGCTTGCTCTTCGAACAGCTCACGTGGAAGTTGGTCAGCAGCTTCAGTGTTGCCACCGAAACGTTGAGCAGCTTGTTGACGTAGAACACCGATCTCTTGATCGATTAGAGCAGAAGGTACGTCGATGTTGTTTTCGTTAACTAGACCGTCGATAGCTTGCTCTTTGATGCGGTTCTTAACAGCTTGCTTAAGCTCACGCTCCATGTTCTTACGAACTTCAGCTTTAAGACCTTCAACGCCGTCAGTTGCGCCGAACTTAGCAACGAATTCTTCGTTTAGTTCTGGAAGTTCACGAGCTTCAACTTTGTTCAGCTTGATAGAGAACTTAGCTGCTTTACCTTTTAGGTTTTCAGCGTGGTAATCTTCTGGGAAGTTTACGTCGATTTCGAATTCCATACCTGCTGTTTTACCAACGATACCGTCTTCGAAGCCAGGGATCATGCGACCAGCGCCCATCTCTAGTGGGAAGTTCTCAGCTTTGCCGCCTTCAAACTCTTCACCGTCGATAGAACCAACGAAGTCGATAGTTGCACGAGAACCAGCGTCAGCAGCAGCTTCAACTTCAGTCCAAGTTGCTTGTTGCTTACGTAGAGTTTCGATCATCTCTTCAACGTCAGCTTCTTTAACTTCTACTGCTGGTTTCTCAACAGTGATGTTTTCTAGACCTTTCAGCTCAACTTCTGGGTAAACTTCAAAAGTTGCGTTGAATACTAGGTCAGCGCCTTCGTTGTTTTCAACTGGTGCGAAAGTAGGTGCGCCAGCTGGGTTGATTTTCTCTTTAACGATCGCTTCGATGAAGTGACGTTGCATTACTTCGCCCATCACGTCTTGACGTACTGCTTTGCCGTACATTTTAGCAACCATCTTCATTGGCACTTTGCCTTTACGGAAACCATCGAAACGACGGTTTTTCGCGATGTTGCGTAGTTCAGCTGTAACTGCATCTTCGATGTTAGCAGCAGGAACAGTAATATTAAGACGGCGCTCTAGGCCTTCTAGCGTTTCAACAGTAACTTGCATTATATAAACCTCAAAACTGGCTCAGTAATCTGAGCATATGAGCCGTAACTTAGCTTTAATTCAAAAGCAGACGTTGTTGGCTGCATCCTTGTGTAGTGCTCTATCCGAACACCTAATTTAAAATCGAGCATTGATGTCTGAATTGATTATTCAACCAAACACCAGACTAATCAGCGATATCTTCGTTCTTCACACGTCGATTAAAACGCAATAAAGCTTGTTTTCAGAAACAAGAAAGGTATCTCCGATTAGCCTCAGGACAGAAATTTTAGACGCGACATTCTAGCGATCTGTTTAATCTCTGTCGAGCCGTTCACCTCTGCATGATGATGAATGCTCTAAATTCGTCCAACTAAGTGATACAAAAACGATCAAATCATCACTTAGCACAACAGAAATGGGGACAATAGCGACTTTTTCAAGGGAATCGAGGGCTTTTTTTGCTAAAAACCTTAAAAAGAGATCTTGCTCTTGTTTTACCCCTCAGAGTCGATAACTTTTTCAACAATCCCCGTTACAAACCCTTAACCTACATCCATCTGTTCACTCTCTGCTTTCAGCAAAAACTACCGCTATTTGCTACCATAAACGAGAGAAGACAGGCTTGATTGTTTACCAAAGAAATCAGCGGAGAGCCTTCATGTTTCAAGCTTTTAAAATCCCAATACTGTTAATGGTCACATACAGTTTACTGATGGTGTTTGGCGGTCATTGGGTGTGGAGCACGAGCCATGAAAGTTTGTTAAATGATCATCAATCTAAGCTGGACCGCTTTTCTGTTCATATTTCAAGCCAATTGGATAAGTTCGCGCACATTCCCGAGCTGCTTTCAAAAGACAAAGAGCTGGTCGATGCCCTGCACTCTCCAAGTAACTCTGCGCAAATCGAACTCACTAATCGTTATCTAGAGCACGTAAACTCGGTGATTCAAGCATCCGACACCTACCTACTAGACAGTATCGGCACCACCATTGCAGCCAGTAACTGGAATCAACCGCGTTCTTTTATTCGTCGTAACTTTGCTTTCCGCCCCTACTTTCAAGAAGCGATTATTGGCAATGAAAATCAATATTTTGCGCTAGGTTCAACCTCTGGAAAGCGAGGCTATTATTATTCTTACCCCGTCTCCTATGCCGCCGAGATTATTGGCGTCATTGTCGTAAAGATGGATTTATCGCTGATTGAAGCAAGTTGGAAAGGCAAACAGAGTTTTTTTGTTGCTGACGATAAAGATCAAATTGTATTTATGTCGAGTAACCCTGAGTGGCTGTTCAAAAGCCTTCAGCCGCTAAGCGAAGTACAACACACTCGAATTCAAGAAAGCAGGCAGTATCTCGATACAAAAATAGAAAGCCTGCACTTCTCCGGCGATTTAGACAGTGCCACCAGTCGTATTGAGTCGCCACACAAACTCGTCCAAGAGCAGTTCTTTAGTTCTTCGCGTTTCCTAGCCGAACCAAGACTCACCATACGGGTATTTTCTCCAACCCACTTAGTTTGGTGGGACTTGGTTGCTTACCTTGTGGTTTTGAGCCTAATCTTTGCGATTATTTATCTAACAATGCAGCTCAACCACCATAGACAACAAAGACGAGCACAGATAGACAGGCTGCAATCCGAAGCCAAGCAAAAACTCGAATTTCAAGTGCTTGAACGTACATCGGAGTTACATGTTGAGATCAAACACCGTATCGAAACCGAGCATGTTCTGAGGCAAACCCAAGACGAGCTCATCCAAGCCGCCAAACTAGCAGTGCTAGGGCAGATGTCAGCGAGCATCAGTCACGAACTGAATAACCCGCTTGCCGCGATTCGCAGTTATGCCGACAACGGCCGATTGTTTCTTGCCAAAGAAAAAACCGATCGTGTCGATGACAATCTATCGCGAATCTCGGCACTCACTGATCGTATGGCGAAAATCAGCCACCAGCTTCGCTCGTTCGCCAAAAAATCTACTGCGGAAGAGCTACACACCTTACAAATACTCCCAGTTTTACATTCATCGAAAGAGCTGATGAAGCCACAACTCAAGAGCGAGCGAGTTAAGGTCAACGAACTCCCTGAGACCTTTGATGCTTGCGTGCTCGCCAACGCCATTCAACTGGAACAGGTGATCATTAACCTGCTGACCAACGCGATTCAGGCGGTGGAACAACAAGATGACAAACAATTAGCTATTCTGTTAGAGATTAGAGAGTCCGACCATCAGCAAGCCAATACCTTGCTAATTCATGTCGATGATAACGGCCCCGGCTTCACCTCCCCTTCTAGCGGAAACTTTTTTGAACCCTTCCATACCACCAAGAAAAACGGACTTGGACTTGGGCTATCGATTTCTCAACAAATAATCAACGGAATAAATGGCAAGCTCGTTACCGGTAGTAGCCCTCAAGGCGGTGCTCGAATCAGCATAGAGTTGCCCCTTGTTGGACATGAACAGCAAACAAAAACTCAGCAATAACCAGAATACAAAGAAGTAAAGGAATCACTATGTGTCACGTCTATTTCATTGATGATGAATCCGATCTAAGAATGGCGATTGAACAGAGCTTCGAGCTCGCCGACATTGATGCCGAATTCTTTCCCGATGCGGAGTCTGCTCTGCTCGCGATTCAAGAAAACGGCTTACCTCACGTGATCATCACTGATATCTGTCTACCAGGTCTATCCGGGCATGATCTGCTCAACACCGTGATGCACAAAGACAAAGAGATCCCCGTGATCATGATTACTGGTCACGGCGATATTTCAATGGCCGTTCAAGCCATCCAATACGGCGCCTATGACTTCATTGAAAAACCTTTCGCTAATGAACGCCTAATCGAAACCACTAAGCGAGCGATAGAAAAACGTCAGCTCACACTAGAGAACCTTGAGTTAAAACGTTCACTCAAAGCCAGCCAAGCACTTGGTCCAAGGATCATTGGTGACACGCAATCCATGACGGAGCTGCGGTCTATCATCACTCACGTTGCCGATACCAATGCCGACATATTGCTATTTGGCGAAACAGGCACTGGCAAAGAATTAGTTGCACGCTCTCTGCATGAACAAAGCAGCAGGCGAGAACAAAACTTCGTCGCAGTCAACTGCGGCGCAGTACCTGAAAATCTGATTGAGAGTGAACTGTATGGCCATGAGAAAGGGGCATTCACTGGCGCAGAAAGCAAACGTGTCGGTAAATTTGAATTTGCTCAGGGCGGAACTCTATTCTTAGATGAAATTGAGTCCATGCCAATGCAGGCACAAATTCGCCTGTTGCGCGTCTTGCAAGAACGCGTCATCGAAAGAGTTGGGTCTAATGGTTTAGTCCCTCTAGACATTCGAGTGATTGCGGCAACTAAAGTCGACCTAAAGAAAGCCGCTGAAGAAGGCACTTTCCGCCAAGACCTCTATTATCGACTCAATGTTGTGACCTTAGATTTACCGCCGTTAAGAAGCCGACAAGAAGATATCCCAGCACTCTTCCACCACTTCCTACTGGTCGCTGCGGCGCGTTATGGCAAAACAGCCCCGGCAATTCCACAGAAAGAACTGCACGAGCTTTTAGCCCACGATTGGCCGGGAAATGTACGAGAATTGCGTAACACTGCGGAGCGTTTCGTACTTTTAGGCAAGCTATCTCACTTATCAGACAGCACTTCGGAGTCGACCCAACATTTGTCGTTAGCAGAACTGGTTTGTGATTTTGAGAAAAACACGTTAAAGCAAGCGCTTATTGAGTGTAATGGCAGCATCAAAGAGACGATGGATAGACTACAACTTCCCCGAAAAACACTCTACGATAAGATGCAAAAACACCAGCTAGTGAAAGAGTCATACAGACAAAACGAAAACTAAATTAGATTTGGGAGCAAGATCACCTATACTTATTTTGATAACAGGATGTTATGCAATCAAAGTAATAAGGAAATAACTATGGGTGAGAAAACAAAAGTGCCATCGATTACCGATACTTTCGAGATAGATGGTATTTTTTATGCTGACAATCATGTCGATCTACACACGCCAGAATTAGAGGCAAAACGCGCTTTGTATGAGCAGATAAAGCCTCATTCAAATCGTGGCAGAAATATAGATGAGGAGGTCTAGCGACCTCCTCATTTTTTATGGATTAAATTCCATGTCAGTGAATGACTCAAATAGCTACTTGGTTATGATCTCTGGTCCCATCAAGGTGGTTGGTAACCATGTTGATACCCAAGGTACGTAAGTGACGATAATCAGGAATAAGAACATCACCCCAACCCACGGCAATGCGGCTTTTACCACGTTCATCATCGACATCTTCGCGACCCCGGCGGTCACAAACAAATTGAGCCCAACAGGCGGCGTTATCATCCCTATCTCCATGTTCACCACCATCATGATACCTAGGTGAATTGGGTCGATACCGAGCGCAATTGCAATTGGGAATACCAAAGGAGCAACGATGATCAGCAAGCCTGATGGCTCCATGAACTGCCCACCAATCAAGAGTAAAACGTTTACTACAATCAAAAAGGTGATCGGACCCAAGCCCGCAGATAGCATAGACTCAGTGATCATTTGAGGAATGCGTTCTTCGGTCAGTACATGCTTAAGAATCAGAGCATTGGCAATGATAAACAGCAGCATGATCGTCAGCTTGCCTGCATCGTAAAGTGTGTCTTTGGTGTCTTTATGGAAAAACGTTTGGAACACCTTAACCAAAGCAGGCTTTGTATTCTTCTTGTCAGCGAAAGGCCCCATATCTTTATAGATAAAGTTGGCAATAAAGAACGCGTATACCGCTGCAACAGCCGCCGCTTCCGTCGGCGTAAAGATACCGCCGTAGATACCACCCAAAATGATGACAATCAGTAGCAGACCCCAACTTGCGTCTTTTGCTGCTGCGAACATCTCACCCCAGCCCACAAACGGCTGTGCAGGAATCTTCTTAATACGTGCTGCAATGTAGATAGCAATCATCAACATCACACCCGCCAACAGACCAGGAATAACGCCACCGAGGAACATACGACCTACCGATACATCGGTCGCCGCAGCGTAAACAACCATAACAATTGACGGTGGAATCAAGATACCCAAAGTACCCGCATTACAGATAACCCCTGCCGCGAATTCTTTTGTGTAACCGTTTTTGATCATACCAGCGATAACAATACTACCGATTGCTACTACCGTTGCTGGAGACGATCCAGATAACGCTGCGAACATCATACATGCCACAACCGACGCCATCGCTAAACCGCCGCGGAACCAGCCGACCATTGCGATAGCAAAACGGATAATACGTTTCGCCACACCGCCAGTGGACATGAAGCTAGAGGCCAAGATAAAGAAAGGGATCGCTAAGAGTGTGTAGTGGCCTGCAAATGCATTAAACAGCGTTTGTGCAACCGAAGCTAGTGACGCATCAGAGTGCATCAACAAGAATATGACGCTTGATAAACCAAGGGAAATCGCAATTGGTACACCGACCAACATGAAAGCAATTACCATTAAAAATAGAAATAACATTGCCATGATTAGTCTTCCTTACCGTTAGATTTTGTACCCGACTCGTTCGCCTTGTTTTGCTTAGTCGAATCCAATACCGCTGTCGCGTCTTCATCAGAACCCGCTAACACATCAGCTTTCAATGCATCCAGCTCTTCTTCGGCTTCATGGCCTGCAATCATGCGGTCAAGCTTGCCCGTCGCCACTTGATAAGCGATTTGGATGAATCGGAACGTCAGCATTGCCATACCAATCGGCAGCGCCATATAAGGAATAAAACGTGGCAGTTTCTCGTATCGCTCGCCTTCATTCAGCCAGTCGGCAAGAAACTGAAGCATCTCGGGCATTGGAATATCATCGGTCTCGTACCAAGCGCGCTCAGTCGCGAACGGGTACCAGTAATTCCAAGAACCGATAAGAAGTAAGATTGAGAATGCTAGGCAGCTTGTCACGGCGATTAACGCATACACTTTACGCAGCTTTTCTGGGGCAAGGTTAATGATCACATCAACGCCAATGTGGAAGTGTTTTTTAACGCCATAAGATGCGCCCACTAACACCATCCAAGCGAACATGAACACAGTCAGTTCTAGTGCCCACAAGATATTGCCATTGAATGCGTATCTGAATACCACATTAGCAAAAGTAAGTAGCGTCATTGCGCCAAGGAAAAATGCGATTAATGACTCTTCAATCACATCCGTAACTCTTCCGACTTTGGAAAAAAGAGAGGTTTCCAGTGCTGATTCGCTAGAATTTGGTTGTTCCATTTGAGGATTATCCATAATTGACTCCGCTTATAGTTATTTTAATAAGGAGTGGCGAAATGCACGCCACTCCCTTAGCGGTGTTATTGGTTTGAAGCTAACGCTGCATCGATAAGGTCTGAACCGATGTCTTTTTCAAACTTCTTCCATACTGGTTGAAGTGCAGCTACCCATGCTTCACGCTGTTCAGGCGTAAGTGTACGAACCTCACCACCGGCTTCGATGATGTTATTTTTGTTCGCTAGGTTAACTTTTGAAGATTCTGCATTACGTGTTTCAGAGACTTCTTGAACGATAGTGCCAAGCTGTGTACGTACATCTTCAGGTAGGTCTTTCCAGAAGTCGTTTGACGTTACCACTAGGTAATCCAAGATACCGTGATTGGTTTCAGTTACGCCGTCTTGTACTTCAAAGAACTTCTTACCGTAGATGTTTGACCATGTGTTCTCTTGACCATCGATAACCTTAGTTTGCAGGCCACCATAAACTTCTTTGAAAGACATCTTCTGTGGGTTAGCGCCTAGTTGTTCAAACTGAGCCACCAATACGTCTGATGCTTGAACACGGAATTTCAAGCCTTCCGCGTCTTCAGGATTGATAAGAGGTTTGTTTGCTGACATCTGTTTCATGCCATTGTGCCAAAACGCTAGACCTTGAAGGCCACGACGCTTCATCGCATTCTTCAGTTTTTCGCCAGATTCTGAGTTTTGGAAACGGTCAACGGCTTCTACGTCTTCAAATAGGAAAGGAAGGTCAAAAATGCGGTATTTCTTAGTGAACTTCTCAAATTTAGACAACGATGGCGCCGCCATTTGAACATCACCATTTAACAGGGCTTCCAGTACCTTATTATCATCGTAAAGTGTTGAGTTAGGGAAAACTTGCATACAAGCTTTGCCATTCATTTCCGTGTTTACTCGCTCTTCCAGTAAAGAAGCGGCAATGCCTTTCGGGTGCTTATCCGTATTGGTTACATGACTGAATTTAATCACGATTTCACCTGGATCACAGTTTGCAGCAGCATTAAAACTTGTGAGCGCCAGAGCAGAGACAGACAGCAGGGTAAGAGGCTTAAACATTATTATTCTCCTTAGTAAACAAAACAGCCCTTCAATGGGAACTGCGTGCTTTCACTAAGGCAATTAGCGCGCCACATTGACACAAATCATTAACAACCCTTTAACCATAAGGCTTCATGATATCTGCCTGCTGCAATCACCAACTCGCTGCAAAAATCAATGGGTGGGAAATGACACATAGAATATTTGTAAATGGGTGGAAGCTGACCAATGTAATAGTAATGAATGAGGTCTGACCAAAAGCCACATTGCCGATGATACCTTGAAGTAATTTCGACCTATCCTGTAGAGTGCTGCACAACTTAGTCAGATTTACAGCCCCACTACTTACCAAGAGTTGATACTAATGAGTCAGATCTACCATCACCCAGTACAAATTTACTATGAAGATACCGATCACTCAGGTGTGGTTTATCACCCTAACTTTCTAAAATACTTTGAGCGTGCGCGCGAACATGTCTTGGGTAGCGATAAACTGGCGGAATTGTGGAACGAGCACGGACTAGGTTTTGCGGTCTATAAAGCCAACATGACTTTTCAAGATGGTGTTGAATTCGCTGAGATCTGCGACATCCGAACCTCTTTTGAACTCGATGGCAAATACAAAACGCTATGGCGACAAGAAGTGTGGCGTAAAGATGCAACCAAACCCGCTGTGATTGGTGATATCGAAATGGTCTGTTTAGATAAAGACAAACAACTTCAGCCTGTACCCGCAGAAGTATTAAAAGCGATGCTTGGCGAAACGAGTTAGCCAATATTACGAATGGCTGAGAGCGAGCCGTGTTCAAGATTAGAAGCTAAAGGTTCTAGTGTAACGAACGTAAACTCAGCCAAGTAGCTTCGATTTGGGGAAGCACTTAATCTCTAATTGCATAGGAAGCGTTGCACCACCAAGCGTCACGGCAAATCGAAACTGGTTATCCAGCCTTCCTAAACTGCATTGCCAATCTGTTGAAGTATTGTCATTTTCAGCAGCATCCAACCCTACACCGTTATGGACAATGATTCCTCCATGTAACTCTGGTCGTAAACCCGACGAATGAACTGGCAGCGTTTGTTGAGTTAGATTGGAAAAATCGAACGAAAAACTTTTCAATGATGTGGCCAACCCCTTACCTGTCGCTTTGATGTACGACTCTTTCAGTGCCCACAAATCAAAAAAACGTTCTCTTTGAGATACCTCATCCAGCTCGAGTAAATCGTTAATCTCAAATTCCGAAAAGTAATGCTTCATGATCGCCGCGATGTTGGTCGAGCTTCTTGCATGTTCTATATCCACCCCAAGCTGTAGTGGTTGCCCTTTCGTTCGGCAGACAGCAATCAGTAAATGATCTTGACTGTGGCTAATATTGAAATTCAGTCCGGTTTTGTGTTGCTGCTCTGCAATCAAGCTTGGTTTGCCTTTTTCACCATACTCAAATCGCCACTCTTCAGCCGTCAAATCAGAGTAGATCGACAGAACCTCTCGTAAGTAGTTACGAACATAGAGCGCTTGGATCTGAGATGAAGGCATTCGATAACGCTCAACCTTAGCGACTTCATCGTCGGTCAGTTTCTGTTTAAGGCACGACACATGATCAGTACCTTCATCCAAATTGCTTAGAGAACAAAGCCACAAATCAACGACTGGTGTTTCCATCTTTTGAGCACTCACTTCTTAAAAATCACTATTCATAAAGCCATCAATAAAACATCAAAACGAACAAATTTAACTCACCTATGTTTTGAGAGAAACATAGAGAATTTGGGCAGGAAACACCCTTCATATGCGGACTTAAAACTAATTTTTCAAATAATAACAAATTAAAACACAGATCACACTTAGCCTTACGGAACAGTCATCCATTAAATGTTACTTACAAAAACATGACATAGATCTCACCAAGTCAAAAAATAGAGCATAAACACTAAAAAACTACTCATATCCATTAATTATCAATAAGTTAATTGCATTAAAAATACAAAAAACAAAAGTTCAGTAAAATCATCTGGTCTGAACAGATCATAGTGGCCTCTGGGAGCATTGTATCGGCCACTCACCTCGGGTAGCCTGCTCAACCATTAAACAAATTCACACGTTTTTATTGCGGATACCTGCTTTGCATAAAGCAGTACTTTGGACAGGATTTAAATGGACATTAACCTCACATTCGAATACCCCCTTCACGCATGAAACACGTTCTCAACGTCTGCAAGTCAATGAACTTCGCACCCCCTATTTCAGTCAGGTGGCCAACTTTCGGCAGCCTTACTCTTCAGCTGCGTTTGCCCAAATCTGTTTCAGATTTATTTTCGATTCAATTAAAAGCGCAGCCTCAAAACACGACATCGCCCTCAGTGATTTCAAGTGGAGACTCATAATGAGCCAACCCGAAAAAAATACACCGGAATCAGTCGACGACACTCGACTTAATAAACGTCTTAAAGACATGCCTATTGCTATCGTTGGTATGGCAAGCATGTTTGCGAACTCTCGCTACCTAAACAAATTCTGGGATTTGATCAGCGAAAAGATCGATGCAATTACCGAAGTGCCTGATACACACTGGCGCCCAGAAGATTACTACGATTCAGATCGTACTACGCCAGACAAATCTTACTGTAAGCGCGGTGGCTTCATCCCAGAAGTTGACTTCAACCCTATGGAATTCGGCCTTCCGCCAAATATCCTAGAACTGACTGATACGTCACAGCTGCTATCTCTGATCGTGGCAAAAGAAGTACTTGAAGATGCGAAACTTCCTGAAGGTTACGATCGCGATAAGATCGGTATTACACTCGGTGTAGGCGGTGGTCAGAAGATCGCTCAAAGCTTGAATGCTCGTCTTCAATACCCTGTTTTGAAAAAAGTCTTCAAGAGCAGTGGCATCAACGACGAAGACAGCGAAATGCTGATCAAAAAATTCCAAGACCAATACATCCACTGGGAAGAGAACTCATTCCCTGGTTCATTAGGTAACGTAATTTCAGGTCGTATTGCTAACCGCTTTGACCTTGGTGGCATCAACTGTGTAGTAGATGCTGCGTGTGCAGGTTCTCTAGCCGCAATGCGCATGGCACTGAGCGAGCTGGTTGAAGGCCGCAGTGAAATGATGATCACTGGTGGTGTGTGTACTGATAACTCACCAACCATGTACATGAGCTTCTCTAAAACCCCAGCATTCACTACAAACGAAACCATTCAACCTTTCGACATCGATTCAAAAGGTATGATGATTGGTGAAGGCATCGGCATGGTTGCTCTTAAGCGCCTTGAAGATGCTGAACGTGACGGCGACAGAATCTACTCAGTGATTAAAGGTGTCGGTTCTTCTTCGGATGGTAAGTTCAAGAGTATTTACGCGCCTCGCCCTGAAGGACAAGCAAAAGCACTCAAACGTGCTTATGATGATGCAGGTTTCGCACCGCACACGCTTGGCCTACTAGAAGCGCACGGCACAGGTACTGCAGCAGGCGATGTTGCTGAATTTGGTGGCTTAAACTCGGTATTCAGTGAGAACAATGAAGAGAAGCAACACATTGCGTTAGGCTCTGTGAAATCTCAAATTGGTCACACTAAATCAACCGCGGGTACTGCAGGTTTAATCAAAGCTGCCTTAGCACTGCACCACAAAGTACTGCCGCCAACGATTAACGTATCGGCTCCGAATCCTAAACTGGATATCGGAAACTCGCCGTTCTACCTAAACACACAAACGCGCCCTTGGATGAAACGTGTCGACGGCACACCACGCCGTGCAGGTATCAGCTCATTCGGTTTTGGTGGCACTAACTTCCACGTGGTATTGGAAGAGTACACACCAGAGCACGCTCGCGGTGACAAATACCGTCAGCGCCAAGTGCCGCAAACGCTGTTATTCAGCGCAGAATCTCGTCAAGCACTGATCAATGAGCTCAAGCAGGTTTCAACTCAAGCTGCAGACGCTGCGTTCAAACTGGAAGCGCTTGCTGAACAACACGCTCTACGCGAAGTTGATGCTAAGCATGCTCGTATTGGTTTAGTTGTCACTGACCAAGCAGACCTTCAAGCGCAACTGACTCAAGCGGTTTCTATGCTTGAGAGCCAAACCAAAACACATTGGCAGATGCCAAACGGTACTAGCTACCGTGAATCAGCACTGATTGCTGAAAACGGTGCTGGTAAAGTGGCTGCATTATTTGCAGGTCAAGGTTCGCAATACCTAAATATGGGTCGCGAGCTTACGTGTCACTACCCTGAGATGCGTCAACAGCTTGCTCAAGCGGATCAAGTATTTGGTCAGCACAAGAAAACGGCTCTGTCGCAAATTCTGTTCCCAATTCCAACCTTCACACCAGAAGCAACCAAAGCTCAAGAAGCGTTGCTAACCAACACGGCCAACGCGCAAAGTGCGATTGGTACTGTGTCTATGGGTCAGTTCGACATCATGACTCAAGCTGGATTCAAAGCAGATATGGTCGCAGGCCACAGCTTTGGTGAACTAAGTGCACTATGTGCATCGGGTGTTATCTCGCAAGACGATTACTACCAGCTAGCTTTCGCTCGTGGCGATGCAATGGCGGCGACACCTGAACAAGGCGACAGCGGTACTATGTTTGCGGTCATCCTAGACGCAGACAAGCTTCCAGCCGTTGAAAGCTGCATCAGCCAATTTGAAGGCGTGAGCATTGCTAACTACAACGCCCCGACTCAACTGGTTATTGCAGGTCCAACAGCAACCGTTCAACAAGCAGCACAAGCGCTAACAGAACAAGGCTTCAAAGCGATTGCTCTGCCTGTTTCTGGCGCTTTCCACACTCCACTTGTTGCTCACGCTCAAAAACCATTTGCTGCTGCAATTGATAAAGCTTCATTCAGCGCTCCAACGCTGCCGCTTTACTCAAACGCAACGGGCAAACTGCACAGCAAAGACGCTAAAGCGATTAAGAAAGCATTCAAACAGCACATGCTGCAATCGGTTCGTTTCAGTGAGCAAATTGAAGCGATGTATGAAGCGGGTGCGCGTGTATTCGTTGAGTTCGGTCCGAAGAACATCCTTCAAAAGCTGGTTGAGAAGACATTGGCTGATAAGAACGAAGAGCTTTACGCAATCAGTATCAACCCAAGCCCTAAAGGCGACAGTGACCAACAGCTTCGTTTAGCTGCGGTTCAACTGTGCGTGGCAGGTGTTTCATTAGACAACATTGACCCTTACCAAGCTGACATTGCTGAACCTGCGAAGGCATCACCAATGAACATCAAGCTGAATGCAACCAACTACATCAGCCCTGCTACTCGTAAGAAAATGGATCAATCATTGGCTTCGGGCAACGTCACCGAAAAGACTGAGATTGTTGAAGTGAAAGTTGAAGTCGAAAAAATCGTGGAAAAAGAAGTGATTAAAACAGAAATCGTTGAAGTACCTGTGGCTGCTCCTCAAGCTTCAAATGTACAACCGTCAGTTGCTCCAGCACCAAGTGTGCAAGTAGCAACAGCAGCTCAGCAGCCTCAAATGGCGCAACCTGCACCAACGACTATTCAGCCAGCAGCTCAAGTAACAGTTGATGAGTCTTCACTGCAATCGTTCTTCAATGCTCAACAACAAGCAGCAGAAGTACATCAGCAATTCTTGGCGATTCCTCAGCAATACGGTGACACGTTCAACACCCTAATGTCTGAGCAAGCGAAAATGGCAACAGCAGGCGTAGCAATTCCAGAGAACCTGCAACGTTCTATGGAAATGTTCCACCAGCACCAAGCTGAAACGCTAAAAGCTCACGCTCATTACCTAGAGATGCAAGCACACAGCAACAACTCAGCACTTAATATGCTGACGCAAGGTTCAGTACAAACGGCACAACCAACCTTCGTTGCTTCTGTAAATGCTCAGCCTGCGATTCAAGCGACTCCAACAACTATCGTTCAACAGCCTGTAGCTCAAGTACAATCGACTTCTGTACAAGCAGCACCTGTTCAAAATGCGGTAGCTCAGAAAGCTCCAGTACATAAAGCAGCTCCTGCACCGCAAGTAGCGGCTCAAGCGGCAGCGCCTGTTGCAGCCCAACCTGTACCAGTTAAAGCACAACCAGCTCCTGTAGCTGCACCAGTAGCAGTACAATCAGCCGATGCTGAAAAAGTGATGCTAGAAGTGGTCGCTGAGAAAACGGGTTACCCAACGGAAATGCTTGATCTAGAAATGGACATGGAAGCAGACCTTGGTATCGACTCAATCAAACGCGTAGAGATTCTTGGTACCGTTCAAGACGAAATGCCAAACCTACCTGAGCTGAACCCTGAAGATTTAGCTGAGTGTCGTACTCTTGGCGAAATCGTTACTTACATGAACAGCAAGATGCCAGCATCAGCGCCTGTGGCAGCACAACCAAGCGCAACCGCTCCTGTTCAAGCAGCTAACGGTCTTGATGCGAAAGTCGTTCAACAAACCATGCTAGAAGTGGTTGCTGAGAAGACCGGTTACCCAACGGAAATGCTTGATCTAGAAATGGATATGGAAGCAGACCTTGGTATCGATTCAATCAAGCGTGTTGAGATTCTTGGTACGGTTCAAGATGAACTGCCTACTCTTCCAGAGCTAAACCCTGAAGACTTAGCTGAGTGTCGTACTCTTGGCGAAATTGTTGCTTACATGAATACTAAAAGCATGAACAGCAAGCTTCCAGCTTCTGCTCCAGTCTCTTCACAAGCACCAATAGTTGCTCCGGTGACATCTAACAACGGACTAGATCCGGCTGTCGTTCAGAAAACCATGTTAGAAGTAGTTGCAGAGAAGACGGGCTACCCGACTGAAATGCTAGACCTAGCAATGGACATGGAAGCTGACCTTGGTATCGACTCAATCAAGCGTGTTGAAATCCTAGGTACAGTTCAAGACGAGCTACCGACTCTTCCAGAGCTAAACCCTGAAGACCTCGCTGAGTGTCGTACTCTGGGTGAAATTGTTGACTACATGAACAGTAAGCTTCCAGCTTCTGCTCCAGTAGTGGCTCAAGTATCTGCACCAGTACAAGCAGTATCAAACGGTTTAAACGCAGAACAAGTTCAAAGCACAATGCTGAGCGTAGTAGCGGATAAAACGGGCTACCCAACAGAAATGCTAGACCTAGCAATGGACATGGAAGCAGACCTTGGTATCGACTCAATCAAACGTGTTGAGATCCTTGGTACGGTTCAAGACCAGCTACCAACACTGCCAGAGCTGAACCCTGAAGATCTAGCTGAGTGTCGTACTCTTGGCGAAATCGTTGACTACATGAACAGCAAGTTAGCTCCTATTTCAGAAGCTGCGACAGTAGATCCAGAAGCAGCTACGGCCGCAGTAGAAAACACGAGCAACGACCTAAACCCTGCTCATGTTCAATCAACAATGATGGAAGTGGTTGCCGATAAAACTGGCTACCCAGCAGAAATGCTCGACCTAGCGATGGACATGGAAGCAGACCTTGGTATCGACTCAATCAAACGTGTTGAGATTCTAGGTACAGTTCAAGACCAGCTACCAACGCTGCCAGAACTAAACCCTGAAGACCTAGCTGAGTGTCGTACGCTTGGTGAAATCGTTACCTACATGCAAAGCAAGCTATCCGCTGCTCCCGTAGCGACTCCAAAAGCTGAATCAGTAACGCCTATCGCAGAAACAGCGACAGCGGAACTTCCTCCACACAATGAGGTAGCGCTAAAAAAGCTAACAGCGGCAGATAAACTCGTCGATTGTTTCTCAAAAGACGCTTGTGTTGTGATCACAGATGATGGTCACAACGCCGGTGTTCTAGCAGAAAAGTTGACCGCTAACGGCATTCAAGTTGCTGTAGTGCGTAGTGCTCTTTCTGCCGCGTCACCTTTAAACAGTGAAATCGCAAGCTACACACTCAACAGTGTCGATGATGCTGGTGTGACTGCGGTTATTAACGACATCGAAGCAGACCTTAAAACGTCGAACAAAGTGATTGCTGGCTTCATTCATTTACAAGCTATCGTTGATACGAAACAAAGCAACGAGCAAGCGGTTAACTTGAATGCAGACTCAAGAGCTTCACTGACAACAGCGTTCTTATTCGCCAAGCACCTAAATGGTCAGCTGAATGCCGTTTCTGGTCGTAGCGTGTTCTTCACACTGAGCCGAATCGATGGTGGCTTTGGTTACCTAGATACTAAGCAATTAGCGAATGCAGAACTTAACCAAGCGGCTCTATCTGGTCTAACTAAGACACTGAGCCATGAATGGTCAAACGTATTCTGCCGTGCATTGGATGCTGACGCTTCTATTGATGCTCGTCACCTAGCTGAAGCTATCACAGGTGAACTGTTCGATATCGATACCAACACGGTTGAAATCGGCCTTAGCCATACGGAAAACGGTGAATCTGGTCGTGCAACACTGATTGCGACAACACCAGGCGCTGCACAAACTAAAAACACAGGCGCTCAACTCACCAAGAGCGACAAAGTTCTCGTAACTGGTGGCGCTAAAGGCGTGACGTTTGAATGTGCACTGACGCTTGCTAAGCAATGTAAATCTCATTTCGTTCTTGCAGGTCGTAGTAAGCATATTACTTCAGTTGAGCTACCTCAGTGGGCACAAGGTAAGCAAGAGAAAGAGCTAAAACCAGCGGCTATCGCTCACCTACAAGCAACAGGTGACAAACCAACGCCGAAGAAAGTAGATGCCTTGCTAAAACCTGTATTGAGCAGCCTTGAAATCAACGCAGCACTTGCCGCTTTCAATGAGATCGGCGCGAGCGCTGAATACCTAAGCCTAGATGTATCGAACCATGAGTCAGTAGCAAAAACACTGGCAAACTTCGAAGGCATCACAGGTCTTATCCACGGTGCAGGTGTACTGGCTGACAAGCATATTCAAGACAAAACGCTTGATGAACTGAACATGGTTTACGGCACCAAAGTGGGCGGACTAGAAGCGGTTCTTGGTGGTCTTGATAGCAGCAAGCTAAAACTGATTGCGATGTTCTCTTCGGCGGCGGGTTTCTACGGAAACACAGGCCAAAGCGATTACTCAATGTCCAACGAGATCCTGAACAAAGCGGCTCTACAGCTGTCTGCTCGTAACCCTCAAGCGAAAGTGATGAGCTTCAACTGGGGACCGTGGGACGGTGGCATGGTCAACGCAGCACTGAAACGTATGTTTACAGAGCGCGGTGTGTACGTAATTCCTCTTCAGGCGGGTGCAGAGCTATTTAGTTCTCAACTACTGAACGAAACTGGCATTCAACTGCTGGTTGGTACGAGCATGCAAGGTTCTGACAACAAGGAAGCTGCTGTAAAAAAGCTTAATGCGGAGTCTGTGCACCTTGCAGAGAGTCCGCTGAATACAAGCATTACTGTGACACGTCATCTTGATCCAAAGGCATTGCCTTTCATTCAAGATCACTGCATTGCCGGTAACCCAGTGTTACCGACAGTGTGTGCCATCCAATGGATGCGTGAAGTCGCAGAGCAACTGTTAGGGGTGAACGTTAGCGTTCACAACTACAAACTGCTTAAGGGTGTGATTTTTGATACTGATGAAGTGAAAGAGCTGAAACTGGTTCTTTCCTCTGATGCTAAATCAAAAGATCAGCTAAAAGCAGTAATCAGCTGCCAAGGACGACCACAGTATCAAGCTCAGTTGCAAGTTGCCTCTGTGCAAGTGTCTGAAGATGTTCAACAAGCGTCAGAAAAGCGTTTTGAAGCCAGCACTTCAACACCTGTAACAACGGCACAAGCTCTATACAGTGACGGCACTCTGTTTCATGGACCAAGACTGCAAGGTATTACCTCAGTCGAACGCTTTGACGACTTAGGCTTATTGGCTCAATGCCAGTTGCCTCAGATTGACAACAGCGACTGCGGATCATTTATTCCGAAGCAAGGTTTTGGTGATAGCCAGCCATTTGCTGAAGATTATCTGTTGCAAGCCATGTTGGTATGGGCTCGATTGAAATACGGTGCGGCAAGCCTACCATCTGCAATTGGTGAGTTTATTTGTTACGCACCTATGCACAATGGTGACCAAGGTTGGCTAGAACTGAGCGTGATAAAAAGCACGACTCGTTCACTGCAAGCTGATATCTCGCTTTACCACCAAGATGGTCGTTTAAGCGCAGTAATGAAAGGTGCCAAAGTCACCATCAGCAAGAGCTTAAATGACGCATTTTTGCCAAAATCTAGCTCAGCAGTGCCGAAGAAAGAAGCGACTAAGAACCCAGAAAAGGAGCAATTGTCATAGTGACTGTTCCTACTAATAAAGCGATGCCATTGCGCATCGCTCTTTTAGCTCAGCCAGCAAACGCGGCTGAGCTTTCTGCCGACTTATTTCCCTCGTTCCCAGAGATGATAACTGTTGTGGTTGATGGCAATTTTAATCAAGCACTTGCTCACGCCATCGAGACAGTCAATCAAGGTAATGTCGTTAAGCTCTGTTTGGATCATCACTCACCATCATTGTTGATGTTAAGTGCGCTGAATGCTGCTCAGAATAAGATTCACCCACACGCGAATTTGGCGAGCTTTGTAGATACAGCTACCGGAAATAGCATTCAGCTAGCTCTGGATATTGCACGCCGCCCCGCTTCAGATTTAAGTCATCAACAGCAACACTCTGACTTATCGGCTTCGCAGCAGTTTGATGAATTGTTGAATATAGTTAATGCGATATCGAGCCGTTCATTACCGAGCCATTCATTACCGAGCCATTCATTACCTAACCATTACTGGTTCACTGAGCCAAACAAAGCACGTGTTGCTGCGTTAACTTTCAGTGACGATAGCCCAAAAGCCACCAGCCTGATATTGACTCAAGCGACCGGTTTGCACGAGCCAAAGCCATTGCTATCCAGCAAGAGTTTGATGTTTGTGGTTTCTGGCTGCGAGCAAACTGAATTGGTTTCTCAGTTGGCCTCACTAAGAGCTGAGCTTAAATGCGTTAGTGATTCGGCAGACAGAGAACTTGCTATCGCCAGCTTGATGTATTCAAACCTAAGTCATTTCCAAAGCGCTCAACACAATGCTGACTGTGGTGCGAATATCGTGATTCAGGCGGCTTCAATCGATGCTGCACTGCAAGAGATCACAGCGCTAGAAAATGCGTTGCCAAAAATAATGGCTGACAATAGCCAATACAAGACTCCAGCAGGCAGTTGTTTCTCACCAAAGCCTCAAAGCAAAGGTGGCGTTGCATTTGTTTACCCTGGTGTTGGCACGGTTTATCCCGGTATGTTGCGTGAATTTCACCACCATTTCCCACAGTTATTTGCTCGTTTAGAACGTGAAGGTAACCTGAAAGAGATGCTGCAGGCTGACAAAACCTATGCTGAAGACGCGCAAGAAATGTCGCTCAGTGAATTGGCAATTGCCGGTGTGGGCAGTAGTTATCTGTTAACACAACTGCTATGTGATGAGTTCAAAGTGCAGCCAGATTTCGCTTTGGGTTACTCCAAGGGTGAAGCTTCAATGTGGGCCAGCTTAAATGTTTGGAAGAACCCACATGCGCTGATTGAGATGACTCAAACTAGCCCTATCTTCACCACGGCTATTTCTGGTGAACTCACAGCAGTGCGTCAAGATTGGCAGCTGAACGGCGACGAAAGCATCCAATGGAATAGCTTTGTGGTTCGCAGTGATGCACAAGCGATTGAAGCTATGCTACCAGAGTTTCCACGTGCTTATCTCGCTATCATCCAAGGTGACACTTGCGTACTGGCAGGTTGTGAAAGCACCTGTCGTGCACTACTCAAGAAACTGGGTAAACGTGGCATTGCCGCGAATCGTGTTACCGCAATGCACACCACACCAGCATTGAGCCAACATAGCCAAGTGCGTAAGTTTTACACGCAACCACTGTTCGACGAATTGCCAAAGCATATCCGCTTTATCAGCGCAGCAGGTCTAACGACGGGCGCACCAATCAATATCGACAGCGACAGCATCGCCCTTTCAATTGCCGATACTTTCTGTTCGACGCTGGATTTCACCGCGTTGATCCAGAGTGTGCGTCAGCAAGGTGCTCGTCTGTTTGTCGAAGTAGGTGCCGATCGTCAAACCAGCACATTGATCGACAAGATCAATCGTAGCGACAACGTAGCCGACCAGTACTGCACAATCGCTTCCAATGCCAAGGGTGGTGACGATATTGTCACGCTCATCAAGTGTATTGGCCAGCTCATTACTCATCAAATTCCACTGTCTGTCGAGCCACTTATTCAAGGGCTAGAACAACAGATCACCGCCGCTAAGCAATTACGTGGTGTGCCTCAAGGCAGCGCAGTGAATCATCAAGGAGAGCTAGTATGAGTTCTCAATATCAGGCTCAAGCCAAGAATAAGCAGCAAGTGAAGTGCAATAAGATCGCGATTGTCGGTATTGCTAACCAATACCCAGAAGCGGATACGCCAAAAGACTTTTGGCAAAACTTGCTGAATAAAAAAGATTCTCGCACCACATTAAGCGCTGAAAAGTTAGGTGCTAAACCTGAAAGCTATCAGGGCGTTCAAGGTGAATCAGACCGCTTTTACTGTGACAAAGGCGGCTACATCGAAAACTTCAATTTCGATAGCAATGGCTACCGCTTAACAGCAGAATCGTTCAACGGTGTTGACCAGAGTTTCCTATGGGCTTTGGATACCAGTCGCAAGGCGTTAGTCGACGCAGGCATTGATTTAAATGCCGATGTTTTAGAGCGCACAGGCGTGATCATGGGTGCCCTTTCGTTCCCAACCACACGCTCAAACGACCTATTTCTGCCGATGTATCACTCAGTGGTCGAGAAAGCACTTAAAGATAAATTGGCTAATGATCAGTTTTCACTGCTACCAACCAATGAAACGGCTCAAGACCTCAACCCGATCAATGGTGCTGCGGCACATAACGCCTCTAAATTAGTGGCTGATGCATTGGGTCTTGGCAACGTGCAACTTAGCCTAGATGCGGCATGCGCAAGCTCAGTGTATTCATTGAAGCTAGCGTGTGATTACTTGAACACGGGCAAAGCCGACATGATGTTGGCAGGCGCGGTATCCGGTGCTGACCCATTCTTTATCAACATGGGTTTTTCCATCTTCCACGCTTACCCTGACCACGGTGTGTCGGTTCCGTTTGATAGCAACAGTAAAGGTTTGTTTGCTGGCGAAGGTGCTGGTGTTTTAGTCCTAAAACGCTTAGCTGATGCAGAGCGTGATGGCGACAATATCTACGCAGTCGTCAGCGGTATTGGCTTGTCGAACGATGGCCGTGGCCAGTTCGTATTAAGCCCAAACAGCAAAGGACAAATACAAGCCTTTGAACGCGCTTACGAGGCATCAAACCTAACACCAGACAGCATCGAAGTGATTGAGTGTCACGCAACCGGCACGCCATTAGGTGACAAGGTTGAGTTAACCTCAATGGAGCGTTTCTTTGCTGACAGATTGAATGGTTCTAACCCGCCATTGATTGGCTCTGCGAAGTCAAACCTCGGTCACTTACTGACTGCGGCAGGTATGCCAGGGATCATGAAGATGATCTTTGCGATGAAAGAAGGTGTACTTCCGCCAAGTATTAATTTGGACAAGCCACTATCATCGCCTGAAGGTTTATTTGGATCACAGACTCTGCCAACGCAGGTTCAACCTTGGCCAAGTAAAGCGGGCAACCAAGAGCGCTGTGCGGGTGTTTCTGTATTTGGTTTCGGTGGTTGTAATGCTCACTTACTGCTTGAAGCGTATTCAGACACCAGTCATGTAAACCAGACTCAAGAATCGGTTTCTCCAAGCCTACAGCCGTCTAATTTAAGCATTACTGGTCTCGCATCTCACTTCGGTTCTCTGCAAAGTATCAATGCGCTGAGCACTGCGATTGAAACCAACAACGATGCTTTCATTGCTTTGCCTAAGAAACGCTGGAAAGGCTTAGACCAACATCCAGAACTGCTGAATCAGTTTGGTTTACACGGTATTCCAAATGGCGCGTACATCGATCAATTCGATCTCGATTTCCTTCGCTTCAAAGTGCCGCCAAATGAAGATGACCGTTTGATCTCTCAGCAGTTGCTACTGATGAAAGTTGCGGACGAAGCCATCAAAGATGCCAAGCTTGTTGCAGGCCAAAAGGTTGCGGTTTTAGTCGCGATGGAAACTGAGCTTGAGATGCACCAATTCCGTGGACGCGTAAACCTGCATAGCCAATTGGCTGACAGCTTTACCAACATGGGTATCGAACTAACTCAAGACGAATACCAAGCGCTAGAAACCATCGCGATGGACAGTGTGATGGACGCAGCAAAGCTGAACCAATACACCAGTTTCATTGGTAACATCATGGCTTCGCGTATCTCTTCATTGTGGGACTTTAACGGCCCTGCCTTTACGATTTCAGCCGCTGAACAGTCGGTTGCTCGTTGTATCGATGTTGCACAAAACTTGATGTCGCAAGAATCCATGGACGCAGTCGTGATTGCAGCCGTTGACCTTAGTGGCAGTGCAGAGAATGTGATTCTGAAGAACAGCGTCAGCCCAGTGTCGCTTGCTCCAAAATTCGGACAACCGCAAGACGGCAGTTGGAATGTAGGTGAAGGCGCAGGTGCGATTGTTCTTGTGGAAGAAAACCGAGTAGCGAGCAACCAAGACACGGCTTACGGCAGTATCAACGCGTTGGCCTTTGGTTCAAGCGAGCGCAGCAACGCCGTTTCTGATGAGTTACTGACTCAAATCGGTATGAGCTCGAACGATGTTTCTCTGCTTGAGCTTAACCATGCACCAGAATCTTCATCTCATCAGTTTTCATCATATCAGTCTTCATCTCTCAGTTTAGGGGACACAAGGACGACTCAAGCAAGTCAACGTGTTGGTCATTGCTCTGCAGCTTCTGGTATGGCAAGCCTGCAACACGGTCTGCTCAACCTGAACCTTGCACCTCTGAATCCAAATATCGGTTCTAAGAGCGCGATTGTTGCCAACATCAGCGAAGGACAATGTTCACAGCTGCTACTAAGCCAATCGGGTGTTGAATCTCAATCACTATCGGTTCGTTTAAGTAATGAATTAGCGAGTGATGCTAAGCGCCAATTAGTTAAGCAAGTGACTCTAGGTGGTCGCGATATCTATCAACATATTGCCCAGACTCCAGTGACTAACTTGGCTGCGATTCAGCAGAAAGCTTCTGGTAAACAAGCAGCAAGAGTGGCGTCGGTTCCAACGACAGCAAGCATTCAAGCAGCCCTTGCGCAAAAAGAGTTAGAGAAGAAAGCACTAGTGCAGAACGCGATAGAGCCAGTCATCGAAACTCCTACATCAGTATCCCCTACTCTGGCGCCAACTCGCCACAGTCAGCTAACAGGTAACCACAGCAATATGACTCATGTCCTATCCGCTAAAAATGGCGTATCAAATATCGACGCTAATACGGATGCAGCATCACAGCCGTCTGTAACACCACACAACCAAGCTTTTGCTCAAAATCAGCAAGCAGCTCAACAGGTACACAAAGCATTCCTGCACACTCGAGCCCAAGGCATGCAGATGGCTGATGCGCTATTAAAAGCACAGTTAAACGCAATTACGTCTGGTTTAGATAGCTCAGCCGAAACATCAACTCAGCCTGTGCAAGCTCAACCAGCTCAGGTTCAGTCAGCGCCAGTAAACGCACTTGCGACACCAGCACCAGTAAAACCTATCCGTAAACCATGTATCTGGGATTACGATGATCTGGTTGAATACGCTGAAGGCGACATCGCCAATGTATTTGGCCCTGACTACGCGATCATCGATAGCTACTCGCGCCGCGTTCGCCTACCAACCACAGACTACCTATTGGTATCTCGTGTAACCAAGCTCAACGCGACAGTGAACGAATACAAGCCAAGCACCATGACCACAGAGTACGACATCCCAGTTGATGCGCCGTATCTTGTTGATGGTCAAATCCCTTGGGCTGTAGCGGTAGAATCTGGTCAGTGTGACCTAATGCTGATCAGCTACTTAGGCATTGATTTCGAAAACAAAGGCGAGCGTGTTTATCGCCTGCTTGATTGTACACTGACCTTCCTTGGCGACTTGCCTCGTGGTGGCGATACGCTGCGTTACGACATCTCAATCAACAGCTTTGCTCGCAATGGCGACACGCTACTGTTCTTCTTCTCGTACGAATGTTTCGTTGGCGACAAGATGATCCTGAAAATGGATAACGGCTGTGCGGGCTTCTTCACTGATGAAGAGCTAGCCGATGGCAAGGGCGTGATTCACACTGAAGATGAAATCAAGGCTCGTAAACTTGCCACTAAGCAACGTTTCGACCCTATGTTGCACTGCCCTAAAACCCAGTTTAACCACCAAGAACTGCGCCACCTACTGACTGCAAACATTGCAGAGTGTTTTGGCCCGACTCACCAATCTGATCGCCACCAGCCTTCTTTGTGCTTCAGCGCAGAGAAGTTCATGATGATCGAAAAGGTTAGCCGTGTTGAACCGCAAGGTGGCACATGGGGACTTGGTCTGATTGAAGGTCACAAACAGCTAGAGCCTGAGCACTGGTACTTCCCTTGTCACTTCAAAGATGACTCAGTAATGGCTGGCTCTTTGATGGCAGAAGGTTGTGGTCAACTGCTGCAATTCTTCATGATGCACCTTGGCATGCACACGCTTGTTCAAAATGGTCGTTTCCAACCGCTTGAAAATGCCCCTCAACAAGTACGCTGTCGTGGTCAAGTTCTACCACAATCGGCAGAACTGACTTACCGCATGGAAGTGACCGAGATTGGTCTAAGCCCTCGCCCATACGCGAAAGCTAACATCGATATTTTACTGAATGGCAAAGTGATTGTTGATTTCCAAAACTTGGGTGTGATGATCAAAGAAGATGACGAATGTACTCGTTACCTGCCTTCTTTAGAAACAGCTGTCGCGACCCCTGTTATCGAAAACTTGGGCCATACACCCGCCATTAATCAGCAGGCTTCAGCAAATGCGCCGTTGATGGCGCAAATTGAAGACCTAGAAACAGCGCCAAATAAAGGCGTGATTCCTCTTCAACATGTTGAAGCTCCGGTAACGCCTGATTACCCGAACCGCACACCCGATACGGTTCCATTCACGCCATACCACATGTTCGAATTCGCGACTGGCGACATCGAAAAATGTTTCGGCCCTGATTTCTCTATCTACCGTGGGATGATTCCACCACGTACTCCGTGTGGCGACTTGCAGTTAACCACTCGTGTCGTTGAGATCGACGGTAAGCGTGGCGACTTCAAGAAACCTTCATCGTGTATCGCTGAATACGAAGTGCCAGAAAATGCATGGTACTTTGATGAAAACAGCCACCATACCTTGATGCCTTACTCGGTGTTGATGGAGATTTCACTGCAGCCAAACGGCTTCATCTCTGGCTACATGGGCACCACACTAGGCTTCCCAGGTGAAGAACTGTTTTTCCGTAACCTAGACGGCAGCGGCAAAATGCTGCGTAACGTCGACTTGCGTGGCAAAACGATCACCAACGATTCTCGCCTGCTTTCAACCGTAATGATGGGTACAAACATCGTACAGAGCTTTAGCTTCGAACTGAGCACTGACGGCGTGCCATTCTACGAAGGTACAGCGGTATTTGGTTACTTCAAAGGCGCAGCACTGAAAGACCAACTGGGTTTGGACAACGGTAAGGTGACTCATCCTTGGCACGTTGATAACAACCGCACGCCGGATGTAAACATCAACCTGCTAGACAAAACGACGCGTTACTTCAATGCACCTGTCTCGTCTACTGGTGAAGTACAAGAGCACTACAAATTGGCCGGCGGTCGTTTGAACTTTATCGATACCGTGCAGATCACTAGCGATGGTGGTAAAGACGGTCTTGGTTACCTATACGCTGAGCGTACGATTGACCCAAGTGATTGGTTCTTCCAATTCCACTTCCATCAAGATCCTGTAATGCCAGGTTCTCTAGGTGTCGAAGCGATCATCGAGCTGATGCAAACCTATGCGCTAAACAAAGATCTTGGCGCTGACTTCCGCAATCCAAAGTTCGGTCAAATCCAATCTGAAGTGAAATGGAAATACCGTGGTCAGATTAACCCTCTGAACAAACAGATGTCTCTCGATGTACATATCACAGCGGTTAAAGACGAAGACGGCAAACGCACCATCGTTGGTGACGCAAACCTGAGCAAAGATGGTCTGCGTATTTACGAAGTGAAAGACATCGCGATTTGTATCGAAGAAGCATAAGCCTGACACGGAACTAGGAAAGAAATAATTATGACAACTCAAACTACTATCAATAACGAAAAGCTATCTCCGTGGCCTTGGCAGATTGAAGAGAACACAACTCATTTTGATAGCGCGGCAATGTCGACCATCTTAAAAGACTTAAGCCTTGCTTGTTACGTAGTGAGCCACCCAGAAAAAGGCTTAGGCGTCAGCCAACAAGCTGAAATTACATCGGGTGATTCAGCAAGTGCAGCGAACAGCCAACCTGTTAGCGCATTTGCTCCTGCACTCGGTACACAAAGCTTGGGCGACGAAGAGTTTCGTCGCTGTCATGGCGTAAAATACGCGTACTACGCAGGCGCAATGGCCAACGGCATCTCATCTGAAGAGCTTGTAATTGCGCTTGGTCAGGCAGGCATTCTTTGTTCATTTGGCGCGGCAGGCTTAATCCCGTCTCGCGTTGAGCAAGCGCTCAACCGTATTCAAGCAGCGCTACCAAACGGCCCTTACGCGTTTAACCTGATTCACAGCCCAAGTGAACCTGCACTAGAGCGCGGCAGTGTAGAGCTGTTTTTGAAGCACAAAGTGAAAACGGTTGAGGCTTCAGCCTTCTTAGGTTTAACACCGCAAATTGTTCACTATCGTGCTGCTGGTCTAAGCCGTGATGCAAAAGGCGAAATCCAGATTGGCAACAAAGTTATTGCCAAGGTAAGCCGTACTGAAGTCGCGAGTAAATTCATGCAACCTGCTCCTGTGAAAATGCTGCAAGCTTTGGTTGATGACGGTCGAATCACAGCAGAACAGATGGAACTGGCACAGCTGGTTCCTATGGCTGATGACATTACCGCAGAAGCCGATTCTGGTGGTCACACCGATAACCGTCCACTGGTTACCCTACTGCCAACGATTCTTGCGCTGAAAGAGCAAATCCAAGCTCAATATCAATTCAAAACACCGCTACGTGTCGGTTGTGGTGGTGGCGTAGGCACACCTGACGCTGCTCTAGCGACGTTTAACATGGGTGCGGCATACATTGTTACCGGCTCTATCAACCAAGCGTGTGTTGAGGCTGGCGCGAGCGAACACACTCGTAAGCTGCTTTCGACAACCGAAATGGCTGACGTGACTATGGCTCCGGCGGCAGACATGTTCGAAATGGGCGTGAAACTGCAGGTGGTTAAGCGCGGCACTTTATTCCCAATGCGTGCCAACAAACTATATGAGCTATACACACGTTACGACTCGATTGAGGCAATTCCAGTAGAAGAACGCCTGAAGCTAGAGAAGCAAGTATTCCGTTCAACACTGGATGACATTTGGGCGGGAACTGTGGCGCACTTTAACGAGCGCGACCCTAAACAGATCGAACGTGCTGAAGGCAACCCAAAGCGCAAGATGGCGTTGATCTTCCGTTGGTACTTAGGGCTTTCTAGCCGCTGGTCAAACACAGGTGAACAAGGTCGTGAAATGGATTACCAAGTATGGGCTGGCCCGGCACTTGGCGCATTCAACGCATGGGCAAAAGACAGCTACCTAGATGATTACCAACAGCGTAATGCGGTCGACCTTGCTAAGCACCTGATGCACGGTGCGGCTTACTTAGCACGTGTTAACCTGCTGACTTCGCAAGGTATCAAGCTTGACCCAGAACTAGCACGTTGGAAGCCGACGCAAAGAATGGCATAGGCATTTCAATACAGCGTTAATTAAGCTCAACGAATAAAAAAAGCGACCTTAACGGGTCGCTTTTCTTTTGGTCATTTTTCTTAAGCTAGCTAAAAGATTAAGACTTCTGCATACGCTTTTTCAGTCGCGCTAAATCAATGGCGCTTGAACGAACCGTTAATTTGATGTGTTCGTAGTCGTACTCTTCTTTAACCACACTCATATTTGAGCGAATCTCACCGATGATGCCTTGTCCAGAATAAGGGATCGTGATCTCTTCTTCGATCATGCCTTGTTCAGCAACACCAACGATGTACTTGTGCAGCTTCGTAATATCTAGCGGATCACGAGTCGACGTTAGCATCGCATCTGGGAATTCTTCGATCAGCTCTAATTGCTGTTCTTCAGTCAATCTATCGCACTTATTCAGCACTAATAGTTTTTCGCTACCTTCAACGCCCACTTGTGCTAATACGTCGTGTACGACATCAAGCTGAGCTCGGAACGAAACGTCAGAAGCATCAACCACATACAAAAGCAGTGAAGCATCATGCGCTTCTGCTAGCGTTGAGTGGAATGAAGCAACCAGATCGTGTGGCAGTTTCTTGATGAAACCCACGGTATCTGACACTAAGATACGCGGCTGAGTGATCGGCTGAAGTGCACGAACCGTGGTATCTAAGGTCGCGAATAGCTTATCTTCACCGCTCACTTCGGTTGCGGTCATTGCACGCATCATCGAAGACTTACCGGCATTGGTGTAGCCAACTAAAGCAACAGTGAAAAGCTCCGCGCGCCTTGTGCGTCGGGTCTTCATTTCATCTTGTACGCTTACTAGCTCACGCTTAAGCGCAGCAATTTGGTCACGTACGTTACGACGATCTAGCTCTAGTGATGTTTCACCTGCGCCCTGACCCATTTGACGCTCTTTATCACCCTCAGCCGTTTCACGAAGTCGTGGCACTAAGTAGTTTAGACGAGCGATATCAACTTGCAGACGAGCAGTACGAGTACGAGCGTGACGGCTGAAGATTTCGATGATGATGCCAGTACGGTCAAATACCTCGACACCCAAGTGCGCTTCTACATTACGCAGTTGAGATGGGCTCAAATCACAGTCGAATACCACTACGTCAGCAGTACCAAACTCCACATCTTCAGATGGAAGATCATCAAAATCTAATTCATCGATACTAGCGCGAAAATCAAAAGATTCATCGATAAAATCTTCATCTTCTGCTTCTTCAATCGAACCTTGGTAACCGGTGAGGTGTGCAATTTCTGCAAGCTTACCTGCGCCCAACACGTTTTGTCGTTGTGTTGAACTGTGGTGTTGCGATTGCGTACCGACTACTTTAAACCCTAGGGTTGTCACTAAGCGAGCAAGTTCGGCAAGAGACTCTTTTGCTTCGTCACCTTTAAAATCCGGTGTCGTAATAGAAATAAGTAAAGCGTTATTCGCCGCTGGTTTTGCTGTTAGTTTCATGTTTTATTCTGTCTATGCACCAAAGTGCAACCTAGTATTTGATCTAAAGTAGTGTGATCCTACGCGTTTCTACGTCAGCTTTATAGAGCTAAGGGATACTAAATCACGATATTATTGCAGTAGAAGCATATATATCGTTTATCCCTCTGTTTTTATAAGGAATAAAAAGCAAGTATAGACAACGAAAAAGGCAGCATCACATTACTTATGACTAGTTGGTGATACTACCTTTGATTTAGACATGAACTTTGATTGTTAAACTAACTCAGCAACTAGAAGTTAGAAGTTAGAAGTTAGAAATCGATTCTCGCTTCGGTTTGAGCATCGAAAAATACCGCCTTTGATAAGTCAAAATGAAGCGGTGCCATTTGCCCAACGGACACTTCAAATTCTGGCGATAAACGACACGCGACTTCTTGGTCGTTCACTTTAACCATCGCAATAGTATCTGGCCCTGTCGGTTCCAATACCTCTAGCTGTAAGTCTAGCTTTGTAGAGGCAGAAACATCGTCACCCTGCTGCTCGGTAATGTGCTCAGGACGCAGCCCAATCACCAACTCTTTGCCGTCTTGGTCACGCATACTTTGTGGCAAACGAATGTGGTGTTCTTGCTCCGCCGTGCCAGTTACTTTGATGATCGGATTCTGTTCCTCATCCAAATCCACCATGGTCTTAATGAAGTTCATGGAGGGTGAGCCCATAAAACCCGCCACGAACATATTGTTTGGCTTGGTATAAATCTCTTGCGGTGTGCTTAACTGCTGCAGTTCACCGTCTTTCATTACTGCGATGCGATCAGCGAGTGTCATAGCTTCAATCTGATCATGGGTTACATAAACAATCGTGGTATTCAGCTTCTGGTGCAGACGCTTTATCTGATGACGCATCTCAACACGCAACTTGGCATCCAAGTTTGAAAGCGGCTCATCAAATAGATACAGCTTAGGACGACGAGCTAGAGCGCGTCCCATCGCGACACGTTGACGCTGACCACCAGAAAGTTGCGATGGTTTACGATCAAGCAACTGTTCGATTTGCAGCATTTCAGCCACTCGATTTACCTCTGCATCAATATCTTGCTGCGGCATCTTGCGGATCTTCAAACCGAAAGCGATATTGCCGCGTACCGTCATGTTTGGATAAAGCGCGTACGACTGGAATACCATCGCGATATCGCGATCTTTAGGTTCAACCTGCGCCACGTCAACACCATCAATCACGATTTCACCCGAGCTAATATTTTCTAGCCCAGCAATGGTGTTCATTAGGGTGGATTTTCCACACCCCGAAGGGCCGACAAGTATCAAGAACTCCCCCGAATCGATACTGATGTCGATGCCCTTTAACGTTTCGTTGTCCGCGTTGCGATAGGTTTTACGGATCTGTTTTAAATCTAATGTTGCCATGGGTAATTATCCTTTTACTGATCCTGCCGTTAGGCCACGAACAAAATATTTTCCTGCGAAGACATACACCAACAGCGTTGGCAGCGCGGCGATGATCGCGGCAGCCATATCAACGTTGTATTCTTTAACGCCCGTGCTGGTGTTGACTAAGTTATTTAATGCTACGGTGATTGGCTGAGTCTCTGAGCCGGAATACACCACCCCGAACAAGAAATCGTTCCAGATTGCGGTGAACTGCCAGATCACCGTCACCATGATGATAGGCGTAGAGATCGGTAATAAGATCTTGAAGAAAATGGTAAAGAAGCCTGCACCATCCAGTTTTGCTGCTTTGATCAATTCATCCGGAATCGAGATGTAGAAGTTACGGAAAAACAGAGTTGTAAACGCCATGCCGTAGATAACGTGCACAATCACCAAGCCGATGGTTGTGTTCGCTAGCCCCATCTTGCCGAGCATGATTGCCATTGGTAGTAGCACCACTTGGAACGGAATGAAGCAACCAAACAACAGTAAGCTGAAGAACAGATTCGAGCCTCGGAATTGCCATTTCGTCACTACATAACCATTGAATGCACCGAGCAATGTTGAAATCGCAACCGCAGGAATCACCATTTGGAACGAGTTCCAGAAGTAGCCTTTGATGCCTTCACATTTCACGCCCGTACAGGCGGTGTCCCACGCTTTATACCAAGCATCAAACACCCACTCTTTCGGTAAGCTCATCAAGTTACCTGCCTTGATGTCTGGCAGAGTTTTGAATGAGGTCAGCGCCATGACAAACAATGGCATTAGATACACCAAGCAGAAGAAAAGCAGTGCTGAATAAATAAAGATTCGAGCAAAATTGATGTTATTCATCATGACTTTTTCTCCCTAAGTTCAGAGTAAAGATAAGGCACGAGAATCGCTAAGATACCAGCAAGCATCATCATGGCACTGGCAGCACCAAGGCCGATTTGTCCACGCGTAAATGAGTGTGCGTACATGAATAGCGCAGGAAGATCCGATGAATAACCTGGGCCACCCGCTGTCATCGCGGTCACAAGGTCGAAACTCTTAATCGCAATGTGTGAGGTGATGATCACCGCGCTGAAAACCACAGGGCGCAAGCAAGGTAGAATGATTTTGAGATAGATAGTGGGTAAGCTTGCCCCATCAATTTGAGCGGCTTTGATGATTGAAGAATCAATGCCACGAAGGCCGGCTAAGAACATCGCCATCACGAAGCCTGACGACTGCCAAAGTGCCGCGATAACCAAGGTATAGACCGACATTTCAGAGTCGACTAACCAATCGAATTTGAAGTCGGTAAAGCCCCAATCTTGCATCAGTTTTTCAATGCCAAGACCCGGATTGAGAATCCATTTCCAAGCGGTACCCGTCACGATGAATGACAAGGCCATTGGGTATAAATAAATGGTACGAATCGCGCCTTCTTGACGGATGTTCTGGTCAAGCAATACCGCCAAACCCACACCCAACAAGATAGCAATCGCCATGAACAGAAAACCAAACACACCGAGGTTGGTGATTGAGGTGATCCAGCGATCGTTGTCCATCAGCTTTTCATATTGAGCTAAACCAACAAAGTTGAAGCTCGGTAAAAATCGAGAATTCGTAAACGACAGCGCCGCCGTCCAGAATATATAGCCGTAGATACACACCACGGTCACTAACGCGGTCGGCGCCAGTACAATCTTGGGTAACCAATGTTGCAACCTGTCAGCAAAGCTAGGCTTGGGCGCAGGCTGGCTCCTTGTGGGTTTTGGAGTCGACTCAGTCAAAACATGCTCCATAACTTATCCTTGTTGCACAATCGAGCCAATGGCTTACCTTTCGGCACCACATCAGCATCACGCATATTAGAATTGGGAGTGAAGAGCAGATAGGCTCCCTACGAGCCTACCCACCCTGGGGGTTCGATAAAGCAACACAACCCGTCACTCACGTGCGTTGTGTGTCGCTTATCAAGTTAGATTAGATAGCCGCTTTCACTGCTTTTGCTAACTTAGCTGCCGCTTGTTTCGGATCGGCATCTTTCTCATTGAAGAAGTTGGTCACTACGTCATAGATAGCGCCTTGAGCGTAGCTTGTTGTCGCTAGGCCGTGAGCCATACTCGGAACAAGATCGCCCGATTCAGCACTCGCTTTGAAGGTTGCCATTGAGTCCAACGCACATTGGTCAAACTTAGACATGTCCATATCTAGACGTACAGGGATAGAACCTTTGTTAAGGTTGAAGACTTCTTGGAAGTCTTTAGTAAGAATGGTTTTCGCTAGATCTTGCTGCGCTTTTTGGTTTTCTTTGTCACTTAACTCAAAGAACGCAAAGCTATCGATATTGAAGGTAAATTGGCCGTCAGTACCTGGAGCTGGTGCACAGATGTAATCTTTACCCGGCACTTTGCCTGCCGCAGTAAATTCACCTTTCGCCCAATCACCCATGATTTGCATCGCTGCTTCACCATTGATAACCATTGAAGTTGCGACGTTCCAATCACGACCTGGAGAGTTGCTGTCGATGTAGTCACGCATCTTCTTGAACTTGGTGAACACTTCCACCATCTTGTCGCCCGATAATACGTCCATATCAAGATCAACGAACGCTTTGTTGTAATCTTCACTGCCTAGTACATCGAGAGCCACCGCTTCGAATACGGTTGCGTCTTGCCAAGGTTGACCACCGTGAGCCAATGGAATGAAGCCAGCTGCTTTAATCTTGTCTGCAGCAACAAAAAACTCATCTAACGTAGTTGGAACCGTAACGCCTGATTTTTCTAAAACAACAGGGTTAGCCCAAAGCCAGTTAACACGGTGAACGTTGACAGGAACTGCCACATATTCGCCATCCCACTTCATGACCTTAGTCACCACCTCTGGCAGTAACTCATCCCATTGTTCTTGTTTCGCAGTCGCATCGAGAGACGTCAGAAAACCTAAACCACCCCACTCTTGAATATCATGACCTTTAATCTGCGCGGCAGATGGAGGATTGCCCGATACTGCTCGAGTTTTCAAAACAGTCATCGCACTTTCACCGCCGCCACCAGCAACAGCAAAATCTTTCCAAGTATGGCCTTGTTCTTCAATCATCTCTTTCAGTACCGCTGCGGATTTCGCTTCGCCACCGGCAGTCCACCAGTGAAGCACTTCCACTTCACCAGCTTGAGAAAATGTTGAGGCAGCAAGAAGAGATAGAGTAAGTAGGGTTTTATTGATTTTCATTATTATCTTCCATGTTTTAGCGGACTCGACGTCCGGTTCAATAAAGAGTCTACTTATTCTGATTGATAAGATTGAAACAAAAGGTAAGCCCTATGTAACACAATTGTTACATTACACTTCTAAGCCTGTGGGGATATAGACTTTGGCTTCTAAGCCGCCTTGAGAGGAGTTGCGAATAATGAGATCTCCGCCGTGTCCGTGCAGGATATTTCGGCAGATCCCGAGGCCAAGTCCGTGTCCTTGGTCGTCGGTTGCAAGCCTAAAGTAGGGTTCAAAGACCATCTCTAGCTTGTCTTCTGGGATACCATTGCCACGGTCTTGAATAGTCACGACCACCCAAAGCTCATCACCACTAACTTCCACTACGGCAGATGAACCATACTTAACTGCGTTGTCGATTAAGTTGGTCAGTACACGCTTAATCGCCAGTGGTTTCGCGACCAATGGCTCAATGACAACCGGTTCGAACTCAACTTTTGTCTGATACTGGTTATGAGATTCAATCACAGAGAGCACCATTTCATTGAGGTCAATAATGGCATTATTCTCGTGTAGATCGGTGTCTCTTACCGCTTGCAAAGCACCTTTGACCATCATCTCGAGCTCATCGAGATCTTTATTGAATTTGTCTTTCTTTACTTCACTCTCCAACAACTCTGCACGCAATCTTAGACGTGTTATTGGTGTCTTTAAGTCATGGGAGATCGCAGAAAAAAGGTGCTCTCGGTCGGCAACATAGCGACGAATCCGTTGCTGCATGCGATTAAAGGCTCGGGTTGCGGTGACCAGTTCAGTCGCCCCTTCTTCTTTCAGTTGGGGTTGCTGAATGTCCATGCTCATCTCATTAGCGGCTCTTGCTAACTTTTTAAGAGGGCGTACTTGGCGACGAATCATCAAGTAAGTCAAAACCAAAAGAATAAGTGTTGAGGAAACTAAGAAGATCACCTGCTCTCTGCCAAGAATCGTATCGTCGAGTTTCACATATGGAGCAGGCAACAATGCCGCAATGTATACCCATTCGTGACTGGTCAATTCGATTTGTACAACCAGAATAGGTGGATTCAGCGGTTCTAACGTTAAAGTATGATGTGCCCAAGATCGCGGGAGATCGCTCAAATAGATGTCATTTTTGAGCAAGCGAAGGTGTTCAGGACGAGAAAAATCAACCCGTACTGACGCCACTTTATTGAGTTTGCTACTCAAAACACTTTCTATCGCTTCAATCGAGGCGGTTTTTAAGCGGGTATCGGGGATCGGTTCGACAATCAAAGCCTCTTTATTGAAAGAAACGAAGAAACGCGTTCCCCCCATATTGCGGATTTGATCCAGCACGATATGACGATATTTGACGGGTAGAGATTGGAAAAAAGTCACCGTTGAAGCAAACATGTTCGCCATGCTCGACGAAGCAGAACGAATCCCTTCCAGCTCTTTGTGTTTTGATTCGCTATACCATATCGACGTTGCGATACCTTGAGCTATCACCACGGCTAACAGCGTCAACAATAAGGTTCTTGCGACTAACGAATTTGGTTTCAACCAACTCATCCAGTTCATACGAGATATTTCATCCGGAATACTTCATTGGAAATACTTTATTAGCATTACTTCATTAACAGTAGGTCATGCTTAGTGTTCATACTGAACCGGCACAGCAAGAATGTAGCCATTACCGCGCATAGTTTTGATGTAGTGAGGGTATTTACCACTGTCGCCCAGCCGACTTCTCAGGCGACTAAGCTGCACATCAATACCACGTTCAAAAGGCAGCGCTTCACGGCCTCTAGTAGCGAAAGAGATGGTGTCACGGTCGAGAACTTCATTAGGACGAGTCAAGAACAGCATTAACAAAGAAAAGTCACTGCCCGACAAATCCATTTCATCTGAGTTTTCATTGTGAGAAATTCTATGCGCGAGTGTATCGAGCGTCCAATCACCAAAAACAATCTGCTTTGGCAGTGCATCACTTGGCTTGTCATCCACTACTTGAACACGTCGTAATAACGCTTTGATACGAGCCATTAATTGGCGCGGACTAAATGGCTTGGCAATGTAATCATCGGCACCAATTTCTAAACCAATAATTTGATCGGTTTCATCCGATACCGCTGTCAGCATGATGATTGGCACATTGGATTGCTTTCGAACTCGCTGACACAAGGTAAAACCATCGTCACCGGGGAGCATAACATCGAGCAGAATCAGATCTGGATAACCTTGGCTTTGCAGGTGGGTTTCTAATTCAACACCGTCTCCAACAGAAGAGACATCGAAACCCGATTTTGTGAGGTACTCTTCCAGCAGCTCGCGGATTTCTTGATCATCATCCACCACGAGAATTCGAGTATTTGTTGGCATCGCCCAAACCTATTAAATTTACAACTTATTCACATAGTGTATAGGCTGGCCGATTATTTGATTATTGACATGTTTGTAAAGTTAGAAGAACGAACAGATAAAGATCACAACTTAATGACCTCTATCTGAATCTTTAGGGCTTAATCCGCTATTGGTTGGTTATGAGGAGCAGCTGATCTCCATGGCTTTGCCCCACTCAGGCGGCAGCGCGGCAAGGTGTTCGTAGTCAGGGTGTTCCGCATAAGGGTCTGCCAACACCACCATTAACGCATCAATATCACTGCTATCACCACGCTCGGCTTTATCTATCGCTAGTTGAGCAAGGTAGTTTCTGAGGATGTATTTCGGGTTCACTTGGCGCATCTTTTCGCAGCGCTCTGCCACTGAACTTTCTTCTAATTCGCAGCGTTGTAAGTAGTTATCCATCCATAGCTTTGCTGCATCGCGGTCGATAACCAAATCAATCACTTCCTGTGGCGGCAAGGTATCCAAGTTCGATAGCGTTCTAAAGAATCTTGGGTAGTCGACTTTGTTTTGCGACATAAGCTCGAACAACGATTCAAACAAACGACTGTCACCTTCTTGTTTCGAAAGCAGCCCCAACTTACGACGCATCATCTGACTGAAATAACCATTCATTTGTGGTTCGTATTGTTCGAGTGCAGCCTCAAGATCGGCTTTATCCACCAGCGGCGAAAGTGAGTGAGCCAGTGCCGATAGGTTCCACAATCCAATTCTAGGCTGTTGATTGAAAGCATAACGACCTTGGTAATCCGAGTGATTACAGATCAATCTTGGGTCATATTCATCAAGGAACGCGAACGGACCATAATCGAAAGTTTGCCCGATGATCGACATGTTATCGGTGTTCATCACGCCATGAGCAAAACCATTCGCTTGCCACAACGCAATCATCTCCGCGGTACGGTCAACAATCTGATTAAACATAGCAGCGTAGGGTTTCTCTTCATCGAGACACTCAGGGAAGTGCCATTCAATGACTTTATCGGCCAGCAACTTATGCTCAGCCAACTGATTGGTATAAAACAGATGTTCAAAGTGACCGAAACGGATGTGTGATTCGGCAGCACGCACCAACAATGCGCCCCACTCTTGCTTCTCTCGATATACCGGTGTGTCGCTGGTCATAATAGCCAACGCGCGAGTGGTTGGGATATTGAGCCCTGCCATCGCTTCGCTACATAAGTACTCACGAACGGTTGATCGAATAACAGCGCGTCCATCGCCCATACGTGAATAGGGCGTTTTACCGGCACCTTTAAGGTGTAAATCGAACGTTTCGCCACTTTTCGCGACAATTTGAGCTAATAACAGCCCTCTTCCATCACCTAAATCCGGGTTATAAGAACCAAACTGGTGGCCTGCGTATTTCATTGCTACAGGCGAAAACTGCTCAGGTTCAACATTGCCAGATAACGTTTCAAGCAATTCCTCGGAAGCATCATCAAATGACAAAAAACCGAGTTCATCCGCAAGCTTATGATTCCATGCGAGCCATTGGACATTGCTGAGCGGTGTAGGTTGAATTGGGGTATAGAACAGTCGAGGTAATGCAGTAAATCGATTGTTAAATGAAATAGAATCCCAGACAGACATGAGAGATACACTGTAGATAAAAGATAACTTAAGATTATCACAGTTTCGTAACAACTTCAGAAGTGCGATGGCGCTTGTTTATAGAGGTAAGGTGATAAACCATTCCACAAGAAGAAAGTGGTGACTAGGAGTAAATTACTGGGGGATGCTTGCTAGAAGAAGATGACTAAGAAAAAGTTAAGTGGCTAGCCTGATGAGAAAAGCCACATTTATAAGAGAAAGAGTTCTGACTTTGAAGACTTTTTAACAAGTGATTTCATAATAAAAACTAAAACTATAGAGCCATGAAGCTGACTACATTAGAGCAAGAATACCTACTAGAGAAAGGGTAGAGAAAATCCAAGTACGACTGATTACGCCAAAGTTACTGTGTTGAATCATTTCTTGATGCTGCATATGTCTCTCCTTGAGAACGTGATGGTGTAACTACAATATATCGGCTTTTCGCCAAAAGCAGCAAGCACATTAATATTAACCTTTTATGACAGCATCAAGAATATTCTGTAACCATTCACCTCTCTGATAAAACAGAAAGTTATGCTCGACTGGTCGTCGAAAGCAGTGCGCCAGCCCCAATAAAGACACCTCCAGTGACACGATTAAAGACCTTGGCTCGACCTTTCGCAAACAACCAATTTGACGACTTCGCCCCCAAGTAGGCATACACCAATAACCAAGACAATTCCATCACTGCGAAGGTAAAAGCAAACACGGTAAACTGTGATAATAGCGCAATTGAGGGATCAATAAACTGTGGGAAAAGTGCAGTAAAAAACAAGATAGCTTTGGGGTTACTCGCGCCAACAATAAAGCCACTTAAGTAATGCTGCGCAGCGCTTTCTTTGACAGATTGAGCACCGCCTTGTTGATCCGATAACTTGTCATAATCTTGTTGGCTAGAGCGCAGAGACTTCCAACCGAGGAAGATCAGATAAGCTGCACCAGTCCATTTTATGACATTAAATACCACTTCAGACGAAGCAATAATTACCCCTAGCCCGGTAAACGATAAAGTTAAAATACCAGTAATCGCAGTTAAGCTCCCCAAGGCAGTAAATATCGATAATTTAAAGCCAGATTGCACACCTTTGGTCATGCACAATAAAGAACTTGGGCCTGGTGATGCCGTTAAAATTAGCACCGCTAATAAATAATAAATCCATGTATCAAAGCTCATCGTGAATCCTCCTTAACTCACTAAAACGACTAAATATTAAACACCAATATGTAATAAGCCCTCATATTAATCAACTAAATATTGCGCTTAACGTCTTCGATATAAATGCAAACATCTTTAATCTAGGCAATAAAAAACGCCATGCATTGCTGCATGGCGTTTAAATAAAAACGTTTCAAATCGAACGTCTTACTAGATGTCAGGTTCTAAGCTTACAGCCCTAAGATAGGGGCACTAACCTAATAATTGAAACCTAGTCTTTGTAGATAGAGAACTCATCAGCGCAAGCAACAAGCTGCTCACGAGTGATCATGAATACGCCATGACCACCGTTAGAGAATTCAATCCAAGTGAATGGAATCTCTGGGTACTGATCCATCATATGAACCATTGAGTTACCAACTTCACAGATAAGAATACCGTCGTCAGTTAGGTAGTCTGGTGCATTAGCTAAGATGCGACGAACCAATTTCAGACCGTCTGTACCCGCTGCTAGGCCAAGTTCTGGCTCGTGAGTAAACTCATCTGGCAGGCTGTTCATATCTTCTTCGTCCACGTAAGGTGGGTTAGATACGATCAGGTTGTATTTCTCTTTTGGCAAATCACGGAAAAGATCTGAACGGATTGGGAACACTTGCTGCTCCATGCCGTGATCTTGAACGTTCTGCTCTGCAACTTGCAATGCGTCAGTAGAGATATCAATCGCATCTACTTCAGCGTCTGGGAATGCGTGAGCACAAGCAATAGCGATACAACCACTACCCGTACACATATCCATGATGCGAGTTGGCTCTTCAGTTAACCAAGGTTGGAATTGAGCTTCGATCAGCTCACCAATTGGAGAACGAGGCACAAGAACGCGCTCATCAACGAAGAACTCAAGACCACAGAACCAAGCTTTGTTGGTTAGGTAAGCCGTTGGTGTACGATCATTAATACGCTTGATTACGCGCTCAACAATACGTAGACGTTCGCTGCTCGTTAGACGAGAGTTCATCACATGCGAAGGAACATCAATCGGCAGATAAAGAGTAGGTAAGATAAGTTGTACTGCCTCATCCCACGCGTTATCAGTGCCGTGACCATAAAATAGGCCCGCTGCGTTAAAGCGGCTAACAGTCCAACGAATCACATCTTGAAGCGTGTGTAGTTCTGATACCGCTTCTTCTACAAAAATCTTATCCAAAATTGTCTCCGAAAAGCGCTACAATACTGCTAATTACGTTTCTAATTAGAATTCATAACCTGATGAGCAAAAAAGACACCGACTTCGATGACGATTTCGCCCTGTTCAACGATGCAGTAAAGGGCGTTAAAAAGTTGCAACAGGATACCATAGTCCAGCAGCCAAAAAGAAATGCCAAGCAAAAAGAAATTACTCGAACGGCAAGACAAGCCAGTGATAGCGAGTTTTATTTCTCGGATGAGTTCATTCCGCATCTTAGCGAAGACGGTCCGACGCGTTATGCGCGTGATGATGTCTCTAAATATGAGGTCAAGCGCCTCCGTCGTGGTGTCTACGTGCCTGACGTGTATCTCGATATGCATGGTATGACTCAACAAGAAGCCAAACGTGAGCTTGGCGCGATGATTGCGCACTGCGTGAAAGAGAGCGTGGCGTGTGCCTGTGTTCAACACGGTATCGGTAAACACATCCTTAAACAGAAGGTGCCTTTGTGGTTAGCACAGCACCCAGACGTGATGGCTTTCCACCAAGCACCGTTAGAGTTTGGCGGCAATGGCGCGCTGTTAGTCTTGCTTTCGGTTCCTGAGAAGTAATTCTGGTTAACAAACTCTCTCTCACCAAAAAACAACAAAGGGCATCCCAATCATATTGAGATGCCCTTTCTAATTGTCTGCAACTTTGTCATCAAACAGAGCTCAACGAGCTTATGGATTGATGTTCCAAAGCAACTCACCTTTTTGTGTCTCAAGGTTGAAGTCGATACACGCTAGGCCCGAAGTGGGAAACATAGGCGGCGCCATGCCTGTTGCAAACTCTGCAGTTAGGTAGCCAACTAGAGGTAAATGAGAAACAAATAAAATGGTCTCTAGTTTTTCTACTTCAGCCATTGCTAAGGTCAAATCAAACACATCGTCGGACATTCCATAAGGCGTAATATCATCACAGGTTTCTACTTTCTTTCCAGAAAACGCCTGAGAGATCTCTAACCACGTTTCTTGTGCCCTTAAATATGGGCTCACCAGCACTTTATCGAATTGACTAATCCCCTGCTCATTTGCAGCTTGTGCCACGGCAAGAGAAGCCATTTTCCCGCGCTTGGTCAACGCTCTTTCTGCATCCGAGTTGGCAAAATGTTCTGCTTCACCGTGGCGCATAATGAATATTTTCATGTTCAATCCTGTCTTCGTAACATGTCGAAAGTCGATATATCCCATATATCAGCGAAACGCTACTTAGGTTTGGCTCTCAATCCAGAGAAACCGCAGTCAATATAAATAATTATATCAAGTCACTTGCTAAAGAGTTCGACTTTCTTAACAATCTTGTTAAAAGAAAATAAATTACTGATAAAAATCGATAAAAGTGATTTAGAAATCACCAAAAAGCACTTCATATCCCAAAATATGATCACAAGGTTTGCACGCCGAATCATCGGGTACATAATTTAAAAACCACCTTCTCTGGAGATGCTCCTGTGCACTTAAGCCCAAATGATGAACATCAATACCGCTACATAACCTTAAATAACGGGTTACGTGTACTGTTAGTTCAAGATCAAAATGCTCAAAAAGCAGCAGCCGCATTAGCCGTCAATGTGGGGCATTTTGATGACCCTACAGACCGAGAGGGTTTAGCTCACTACTTAGAGCATATGCTATTTTTAGGAACTGAAAAGTATCCAAAGGTCGGAGAGTTCCAAAGTTTTATCAGCCAACATGGCGGCAGCAACAATGCTTGGACAGGAACAGAACATACCTGCTTCTTTTTTGATGTTGAATTGAATGCCTTTGAAACCGCACTCGATCGCTTCAGCCAATTTTTTACCGCTCCGCTGTTCAACGAAGAAGCATTAGATAAAGAACGCCAAGCCGTTGATTCCGAATACAAGATGAAACTCAACGACGATTCGCGACGCTTGTACCAAGTTACCAAAGAACTGGTGAATCACAATCACCCATTCTCGAAGTTTTCTGTCGGTAATATCGATACGTTGGGCGACAGAAACGGCGAGACGATTCGACAAGAGATCTTAGCTTTCCACCAGCAACAATACTCTGCTGACTTAATGACGCTGACATTGTCTAGCAATCAATCTTTAGATGAAATGCAAAACTGGGTTGAGGATCGCTTTAGCTCGATCACCAATCACAACCTACAAGGCAAGAAGGTTGAAGTACCAATTGTTGGCGAGTTAAGCACCGGCGTTCAAGTCCGCGTTGAGCCAATTAAAGAAGTTCGCAAACTGATCTTAACCTTCCCTATGCCAAGCATGGACGAGCACTATGGCGTTAAACCATTGTCGTTCTTTGCCCACCTTTTAGGTTACGAAGGTGAAGGCAGTTTGATGATGCAACTTAAAGAGAAAGGTTGGATAACATCCCTCTCTGCGGGTGGTGGCGCGAGTGGCAGTAACTACCGTGATTTCACAGTCAGTTGCTCATTGACCATAGAAGGTTTAACCAAAACCGATAACATCATCCAAGCTATATTTCAGTACATCAAGTTAGTCGAACAACAAGGCATAGAAGAGTGGCGCTACCTAGAAAAACGCGCCGTTTTAGAGTCTGCTTTCCGCTTTCAAGAGCCAGCAAGACCGCTTGATGTGGTCAGCCACCTTGTTATCAACATGCAGCACTACCAAGAGCAAGATGTGGTGTATGGCGATTACAAAATGTCGCATTTCGATGACGAATTACAGCGTGCTTTGCTGCCTTACTTAACCGTCGACAACATGCGGGCAACCATTGTTGCTCAGGGATTCGAGTATGACAGGGAAGCGAAGTGGTACTTTACGCCCTACTCGGTCACACCTTTTAGCGCTGAACAAGTTCAATGCTTTACGTGCATTAACCCCGGTTGGCAGTTTGAACTCCCAAGCAAAAACCCATTTATTTGCTACGATCTAGACCCGACTGAACTCGAAGGTGACGCTAAGTTCCCACAACTGTTAGAAGAGCTCGATGGCTTTAAGCTATGGCATCTGCAAGACCATCAATTCCGGGTGCCAAAAGGTGTGGTGTATGTTGCTATCGATAGCCCGCACTCAGTCGCTAGCCCAAGAAATATCGTTAAAACACGCTTGTGCGTAGAGATGTTCTTAGACTCACTCGAAAAAGATACGTATCAGGCTGAAATCGCCGGAATGGGCTACAACATGTACACCCATCAGGGCGGTGTAACGCTCACTCTGTCCGGGTTTAGCGAGAAACAGCCACAACTGCTCAATATGATTCTTGAACGTTTCCAAGCACGTGACTTTAGTCCAACACGCTTCGAAACCATCAAGCATCAATTGCTCAGAAACTGGAACAACGCGTCGCAAGATCGCCCTATTTCGCAGTTGTTTAATGCAATGACTGGGATACTTCAACCAAATAACCCGCCTTATTCCGTGTTAATTGAAGCCCTAGAAACGATAGAGGTCGATGAGCTCTCCTCTTTTGTTCAAGCAATCTTGGCGGAACTTCATGTTGAGATGTTTGTGTATGGCGACTGGAAAAAAGCCGATGCACACAAGATGGCTGAAACGCTAAAAGATGCACTGCGTGTTCAAGATCAGGCTTACGAAGAATCACTGCGTCCGCTCATCATGCTCGGTGAAAACGGCAGCTTCCAACGTGAAGTGGTGTGTAACCAAGATGATTCAGCAATTGTGGTTTATTACCAATGCCCTGATATTTCACCTAAAAATATCGCGCTGTATTCATTGGCAAACCATTTGATGTCGGCCACTTTCTTCCATGAGATACGAACCAAGCAGCAGCTAGGTTACATGGTCGGTACTGGCAATATGCCGCTCAACCGACACCCTGGTATTGTGTTGTATGTGCAATCACCGAATGCAGCCCCTGCTGACTTGTTAGCCTCGATAGATGAGTTCCTCAATGCCTTTTACATGGTGCTGTTAGAGCTTAACGACTATCAATGGCACAGCAGTAAGCGCGGCCTATGGAATCAGATTTCGACACCAGATACGACTTTGCGAGGGCGTGCTCAGCGCTTATGGGTTGCGATAGGCAATAAGGATGTTGAGTTCAACCAAAGAGAGCGCGTATTAGAAGACCTTAAAGGGTTAACTCGCTCTGACATGATGCGTTTTGTGGTCAGTCAGCTAAAACCACGCACGGCAAATCGCCTGATTATGCATGCTCACGGTAATGCTCATAATGAGGAAGAGAAGCTGTCAGCAGGTGTTGAAATTGGCTCTATTGATGAGTTTCAGTTACGCCCGAAAGATACTGAGCTAGGCTGATAAAGCTGGAATGAAAATCATAAGGTTGATGTGAAAGCATCAACCTTTTTTATTGGATGCAGCCCAAAAGCAGATCTCCTATTACGCTCCTTCGTCGCTTTAGGAGATGACGGTAGTTTTGATTGACGTGTGTTTGACCACCTTTCTAATCAACGCAATAACTTACTTTTTATCTCTCAATCCTCATTCCCGAGAAGGAGGAACGACTGAGTCGGGAATCTCATTCCTTTCACACTCGTTCATAAAACAGAAAAGCCCGCATCAATTGCTTGATACGGGCTTCTTAATCAATGAGTTAGAGAGTTACTTGTAGAAAGACTCACCCAATCCAGCACGTGTCAGTAGGCCATCACATGGCGCGAAACGATCACCGTACTTCTTAGCGAAATCGTTCATCATCTCAACCAGTGACTTAATGCCGATTTGATCCATATAACGGAACGGACCACCTAGGAATGGCGGGAAACCGATACCGAAAATCGCACCGATATCACCATCACGAGGGCTGCGGATAATGCCGTCGTCTAGACAACGAACCGCTTCGTTTAGCATAGGTAACACACAGCGCATCGCGATATCGTTATCGCTCAACTTAGGATCTGGTTGCAGCTTAAGCAGCTTGTAAACTGACTTATCCACTTCCTTCTTCTTGCCTTTGTAAGTGTAGAAACCTTTACCACTCTTGCGGCCTTTACGATTGTCATTCAAAAGAATATCGAACACATCAGGACCTTGGAAACGATCGCCAAGCTCATTCACTAAAATCGGAATGATCTTCGCACCGATATCAACACCCACCTCATCTAATAAAGTGATAGGACCAACCGGGAAACCGAAGTCCAATAACGTGCTGTCGAGCTTTTCAATCGGCTCGTTCGCTAGCAGTAAATGCGCTGCTTCGTTCATGTACGGAGCAAGAATACGGTTCACATAAAAACCAGCCGTGTCTTTCACAACAATCGGCGTTTTACCTTGCTTCTTCGCTAATGCAACAACCGTAGAAATCGTCTCTTCTGACGTAGTTTCATGAGGGATAACTTCTACTAGCGGCATTTTTTCGGCTGGGCTGAAGTAGTGAAGACCGACCACGTTTTCTGGTCGCTGCGCCTTCTCCGCAATCTTATGGATCGGCAATGAAGACGTATTCGTCGCGAAAATAGTCTCTGGCTTGGCATTGGCTTCGATGTCCGCAACCATTGACTGCTTAAGGTCGAGGTCTTCAAATACCGCTTCAATCACCACATCGGTGTGATTCAAGCTCGTAAAATCGATACCACCAGACAGTTGAAGCATCTTACTTTCAAGGCCCGCTCGGCTCAGAATGCGACGCTTACGCTGCTTATCGAACAACTTGAAGTTGTAGTTAAGCGCGTTCAGTACACCTTCATTTGATACGTCTTTAATGCGTACAGGCACTTTCGCCTTAGCAACACTGACATGGCTGATGCCTGCGCCCATAAGACCACCGCCTAGCACACCAACACGCTTAACCGCTTTGGGTTCTGCGTCTGCGCCGTGTTCTTTTTTCATTTCCGTGGTTGCAAAGAAAATCGAACGAAGGGCTTTAGACTCTGAAGTCATAACCAGTTCTGAGAAACGCTTCGCTTCATACTGAAGACCTTTATCAAAGCCGTTCTCAAGGCCATAACGAATCACGTCTAAAATCGCATCCGCTGCTGGGTAATTGCCGCGTGTTTTCTGATTGGTCTTCTTAGAAGCTTGTTCAAAAATCACTTTACGACCAAGGCCGTTACGTGAAATCAGCTTTTCTTTGGTCGACGCTTGGCTTTTCGACGCAAGGCGCTTACCTTTTTTACTGCCCGTATTCTTTTCAACAAAGCTTTTAGCGACTTCAAGCAGGATAGTTTCAGGCACACAAGCATCGACAACACCGAGCGATTTCGCTTTCTTAGCGCGCAGTTGCTTACCCGTAAGGATTAGGTCAAGAGATGGCAGCAAACCAATAAGGCGAGGTAGACGCTGTGTACCGCCAGAGCCTGGTAACAGACCTAACTGTACTTCTGGCAGACCAACGCGAGTCTTATCTGAATCGGTACATACACGGTAATCACACGCCAGTGCAAGCTCTAAACCACCACCTAAACATGGGCCGTGAATCGCTGCGACTACTGGGTACGGTAGTTCAGAAAGCGTTTGGAACATCTCCTGCCCTTGGCGAGCCAGAGACTGTGCTTCGTCAGCCGTTTTACACGCATCAAGCATTCTTACATCAGCACCAGCGATAAAGTTATCTGGCTTAAGAGAATGAACGATTAGGCCCTTAACTCGGCTTTGCTTTTCTTTGAGTTGCTCGAAGATGGCTTTCATTTCTTCAGCAAAAGCCGCTTGCAGCGTGTTCATTTTCTCGTTTGGTACATCAATCGCTAACCAAGCAATATCTTGCTCATCGATATTGAGAGTAAATGCTGTCGCTTTCTTTTTAGTTGATTCAGTCGCAGACGTTGAATCTGGTTGAGCGACTGTTTCGTTTTCTGTTGTTGCATCAAGAGTCGTAGACATTATTCTACCTCCAAGATCATTGCAGCACCTAAACCACCAGCCGCACAAGCTGTGTTCAGTGCCAAGCCGCCACCGCGACGTTTCAGTTCACGTAATGTTTGAGTCATCATGCGCGCGCCAGTCGCTGCAAACGGATGTCCGTAAGCAATCGAGCTACCCAGCACGTTGAACTTCTCCATATCAATCTCACCGATCGCTTTATCGCGGCCAAGATTCTTCTGTGCAAACTCATCGCTTGCGAACATTTTCACGTTAGCCAAAACTTGGGCAGCGAATGCTTCGTGCATTTCGATCAGTGTAAGGTCTGACAACTCTAAACCGGTGTTCTTTAATACTTGTGAGGTCGCGTAAGTCGGGCCCATCAGCATATCTGTTTCAACACCAATCGCTGAAAACGCATAACCACGAATATAACCAAGCACTTCTAAGCCTAGTTCTTTCGCTTTACCTTCGCGCATCAACATCACTGCTGCACCGCCATCGGTAAGAGGCGTAGCATTGGCTGCCGTTACACTGCCGTACTTTCTATCAAAAGCAGGACGCAGCTTAGCGTAACCTTCAACCGTTGAGTCGTGGCGAATGTTGTTGTCTTCCGCTAGATACTTTTTGTAAGGTGCCGGGAATGCCGTCATCACTTCGTCTTTAATCTTGCCTTCTTTCCATGCTTGAGAAGCCAAAGAATGAGAACGGTGAGCAAGTGCATCTTGAGCTTCGCGAGTAATACCATGCGTCTTCGCCATCTGCTCAGCCGTTTGTCCCATGGATAAACCGGTCGAGTACTCTGCAACTGCAGGTGGTACTGGCATCAAATCTTTTACGGAAAGCGTTTTAAGAATCTTCAGCTTTTGACCCATAGTTTTCGTTTTGCTCAGCGCTAATAGATTTGCCGCCAACTTTTTCGATACACCGATAGGCAATACAGAAGAAGAGTCCGCACCGCCCGCAATACCGACATCAATCGTGCCAGCCATAATGCTTTCGGTCACGTTGACTGCCGCTTGGAAGCTGGTCGCACATGCTCGTGTCACACTGTAGGCATCGGTATTGATGTCCATACCTGTGCCCAACACGATTTCACGCGCAATGTTCGGCGCTTCTGGCATTTGCACGACTTGGCCGAACACAACTTGTTCGATAAGCGCAGGATCAACATCCGTTCTTGCAAGCATTTCGCTCACAACCATTTTGCCTAGGTCAACCGCAGGCACTTGGCTAAATTCTGTGCTCTGACGAGCGAATGGGGTTCGTAATCCAGCGACAACGGCAACACGTTCTCCAGAACGCGTTTTGACTTCCTGTTTGCCCATGGTTTCTCCTTAAAGTTAAGAGGTCTGACCTGGAGCATTGTAAAGAAGTTGTTAATTAAATCAAACGAGCGTTTAAATAAACGTGATACGAGTATCTCACTGTTTGAAAATATAACTGCGCATTCAGGCGAACCTTTTTGGGGGAAAGGTTGCCGTAAGAGACTAAACTATTGTAAGCAAAGACTGTTATCGCTGTGTAGGGAATGGTTTTCTTGAGGCAAAAAAAAACCACACAAAGCTGTGTGGTCGGAATGTATATAAAGCAATTAACTTAGCGCCAATTGAAATAATCAGTTTCCTGATTAGGAGAAAGTAAAGTCAGCCTTCAAAAGGAAGTGTCGTCTTGCTCAACATGCTAGCCACGAATGACTAACTAGACGACAAGGTGTACTATAACGAGTTCGAGGCCTTAGATTTTGAAGTAGATCAATTTTAATGTAATTTTACGATTTCCTGCCGATCGTTAGCTCTAAAAATATAAAAACGAAGCACAAAGTATAGAGGACAGCTATACGCAGAGCAATTATGGAGGCTCGTGTGTCAATAATAAAAATGTTTGGAAAGAAAACAGCCAAGCGTCCGGTCAACTCTGATATGGACAAACAAAGAAAATACGAAGCACTTGTGCGCGCCTATCATCGTGACCTCTTTCGCTACGCCTATTGGTTATGCAAAGACAAAAGCATTGCCGAAGACTTAGTTCAAGAAACTTGCCTTCGTGCATGGAAGTCACTCGATAGCCTTCAAGATGAAAAAGCCGCCAAATCTTGGCTGATTACCATCTTGAGACGCGAGAACGCTCGACGTTTTGAACGCAAACAGTTTGATCTGGTTGATATCGACGATCACGGTAACGATGCTAGTGTCAGTGATGACCCGCACCATCAGCATCAGTGGTTGCAAGCCCAGATCATGAAACTTGAAATTGATTACCGTGAACCTCTCTTCTTGCAAGTGATTGGTGGTTTTAGTGGTGATGAGATTGCCGATATTCTCGATCTCAACAAAAACACGGTGATGACACGTTTATTCAGAGCTCGAAATCAGTTGAAAGAGCTGTTGGATACAGAAGAGGCAGAGAGGGGGCAACATAATGGATGATTTGGAATTTCGTCGTCGTGTATTGTCGGAACCTAAACAACGTACACAAGATATTGTTGATGCGACCGCGAATAGCGAAGCCAATAGTAACTTCTTAGACGATGTACTAGCGCTTGATAAACAGATCCACTCTGCGATGAATGTGGATGTGCCAGACGATCTTGCTGATCGTATTCTGTTCAATCAGACCTCAAGCGAAGAAAGCAAAGTAGTAAGGCCAACGTTTGCGAGACGAGCAATGGCAATGGCCGCCTCAGTAGCATTCGTTGCAGGTTTATTAGTTGGCCAAGTGAATTGGGGAAATGCATTCGTTTCACCTGCGCAAGCTAGTTTAGTTGATACAGCGATGAAGCATGTTGTTGATGAGAAGAGCTTTGTTAGTAGCATCGATGAACAGGTTACATCGCAGCAGATCAACGCAAAAATGAACCCATTTGCTTTTCAGTTTGATGACGCTTTCCCTTACCATGTTTATTACCTAAACCACTGTGGCTTTGGTAAATCCAACGCAGTACATATGGTCTTCCAAGGCGCAAAAGGCAAAGTAACACTGTTTTTAACCGGTATTCCAACAGACAAACCTATCGATTTTGATGAAAAAGGCATGTCCGGCTCGGTAACACCCGTAGATGGCAGCAGCTTAATCCTTGTGGGTGAAAATGGTGAGGATGTTTCCAAAATCGCCGAAAAGCTGACAAAAATGATCAAACCAATGAGCTGATTCGCTCTTAAAGCCCCGTCACATAAGGCCCAGCAATTATATTACTGATATTGCTGGGCTTTATTTATAAATAAATCACAAAACCATTCACACCATCAATACCTCTAGAGTTAAAACTCTAAAAAACAGCATTTCACACCATTTTCGTGCCAGATAGGCGTCATTTCCATAATTTTCCACTCAAAATTCCCAATGGTCGGATTTGTATATCGTATACTTGCGAATAGGATCAGCCACCATTGAGCAATTGCTCAAATTAATCGCCCTGTAGAGGCGGATATATAAAGGAATAAATGAATGACTACCAACAACACGCGTCTGTTTAAAAAGTCTCTTTTAGCAGTAACAATTACACTGGCGTCTTCGCAAGCGATGGCAGCAGGTTTCCAACTTAACGCACAATCAGCTACCGGTATCGGCCGTGCTTTCGCTGGTGACGCCGTAATCGCAGATAACGCGTCAGTAATGGCACGTAACCCTGCAGCAATGGCACTATTTGACAAAACTGAGCTATCTCTTGGTTTTGAAAGCATCACTTCTATGATTGAAGTTAAAGATGCTACTTATACTGGCTTTACGGGCGGTACTCACGATGCTAGCTATGACGACGCAGGTGGTACTTCTATTGCACCAAACATTCACCTAATCGTACCGATCAATGAAAAATTTGCTGTAGGCTTCAACGCTTATTCAAACTTTGGTACTAAAACTGAATTCAGCGATAGCTATGTAGGTGGTGAATACGGCGGATTAACAGATGTAAAAAGTGTTAACTTTGGCCTAGCTGGTTCGTACCGTTTAAACCAGCAATGGAGCTTTGGCGCTGGACTTGATCTAATTTACGGTAAAGGCGAGCTAAAACGAACAATGAGCTCAGAGTCAGGCACAGGCGGGATCCCGCTTCCTTTACCACAACCAGGGCAAACGGTCCTTGACGCTGAAGCCGATGGCTGGGCTTTAGGCTTTAACCTTGGTACTGTTTTCGAGTTAAATGAAAATAACCGTTTTGGTTTGGCTTACCACTACTCTCCGAAACTTGAAGCTGAAGGCGATATCAGCTACCAAGACACTGAATATAAAGATGATACTCTTCATATGCCTCTACCTGATATGGTTGAGTTCTCTGGTTTCCACAAGATTGAAGATACTAAATTCGCAGTTCATTACTCAGTGCAATGGATTGGTTGGAGCTCATTTGACAAGCTAGAAGCAGACAAAGCAGGTGTTCTAAACAATTACGAATGGCAGAATGGTATGCACTACTCTCTAGGTGGTACATATTACATGAATCGCGATTGGACACTTCGTGCCGGCTACATGTATGACACAAGTGCACAAGATGAAGTCACTTCGGTTTCAGTTCCAGATTCAGATCGCCAATGGTTCTCAGCTGGTTTCACATACCACATCAACGAAGCGTCAAACGTAGACTTTGGTTTCACATACTTAATGGGCGACGATGTTAAAGTTAATGAATCAACTTCTGTTGTTTCGTCAATTTCAGCAACAACTCGTGCAGATGCAATCCTAATGGGTCTACAGTACAGCCGTAGCTTCTAATAAAAGCTAGGTTATAAACCTCAAAGGGTCGCATAATGCGACCCTTTTTTATTGCCTAAACCACTGACCTACATCAATTTAAGCTTACAACTGTAGCCTGCAAGGTCAATATATGACTACAAGTGTACGCTCAAACTTCGCAACACAGCAGAAACATTTAGATTATTTCTCTAATAATTAAACACATTTACTCATTAAATCCCTAAAACACTGTTTTATTCGAATTTCATTTTTAAAGCAATGACTCTAAACGTAGAATCACGCCACTAAATACTTATGATTCAGCGAACATAATAATGAAAATGAATAAGACTCTTCTATCTGCTGCAGTGGCAGTTGGACTACTTTCGACTTCTACCGTCACTCACGCGGCAGGTTTTCAACTAGCAGAATACTCAGCAACAGGCCTTGGCCGCGCATACGCTGGTGAAGCTGCAATGGCTGACGGCGCAGACGCACAATGGCGTAACCCTGCCATGCTGACTTACCTAGAAGGTACTCAGGTTTCTGTTGGTGGTATCTACGTTAACCCTAACATTGATGTTAAAGGTGAAGTAAACCACGCTCACCCTGCTATAGGTACAAGCCAAGCATCTTCAAACGATTTCGCAGATGACGCTATTATCCCGAATCTTTACATTTCTCACCGTTATAATGAAAAGTTCGCTGTCGGTTTTGCATTTGGCACAAACTACGGCATGGAAACTAATCTAGGAGATGACTTCAATGCTTCTCATTTCGGTAACGAAGCAAGCGTAATCACTAAAGAAGCTAACCTAAACTTTGCTTACCAAATTGTTGAGCAAGTTAGCATTGGTGGTGGCATTCGTTACGTTATGGGTGAAGGTAGCTTTGGCGCAACAGCACCAGCAAAAAACGCAGTCGCACTAGACTCAAATAAAATGCCAATCTCCGTTCCTGCTGGTACTACATTGAAATATATGGAAGGCGATGATACAGCTTGGGGTTGGCAAGTAGGTACAGCGTGGCAGATCAACGAAGACCACCGCATCGGTTTTGCTTACAAGTCTGAGGTTGAACTAAAATTAGAAGGTCACGCAGAAGGCATTGGTTTTGGCATGACACCAGGTCAACGTGACAACGGCCATATGATATTAGCACTTCCTGCAACAGCAGAACTTGCAAGTTTCCATCAACTAACAAAAGCATTGGCAGTTCACGCTAGTTTCAACTGGACTGATTGGAGCTCTTTCGAGAAGCTTCAAGCAGAACTGAACACATATGGCAGCCATACAGTTAAAGTTGAAAACTGGGAAGATAACTACCGCCTTGCTTTAGGTGCAACTTACCAAGTTGACCCAAAACTAGCACTACGTACTGGTGTAGCTTACGATACTTCTGCAGTTAGCGACAAAAACCGTACTATCACTATTCCAGAAACTGATCGCACATGGTTAAGTGTTGGTGCTGGTTACCAATGGTCTGAACAGCTTTCATTGGATGCTGGCTTTACTTACATCATTGCTAAAGATGCTCCAATCACAGAATCTCGTGGTTACGCATCTGACGATGCAGCCGAAGCTGTTGGCGGTCAATTTATCGGCACAACGACTGGTAATGTTTGGCTAGTAGGTATCCAAGCTAACTACCGTTTCTAATCTGGTTACTTAATCTAAAGTAGCAAATATAAAAAAGGCTCGATGTTATTTTCAACATCAAGCCTTTCTTTTATCAGTTATTCAAAATCTTATATCTAGTAATCTTCTAGGTATCCGTCAATGAAATCTTCTTCTTCCAGATCGACTTCTTCAGGTTCAATCTCGGCTTTGAAATCACGACGTTGAATATAAACATCTCGCGTTAACGCATATGGATCTGGCGAGTCATCCAACAGCGCTTCTTGTGACACTAACTGAGCACGAGTTTCCATGCCTTCGAATGCCCACTTTCCTAAGCTAGCCCAGAAGTTCAAGAAAGACAGAGGCACATACATACCATCAACGGTTTCAGTTACTTCACGCGTTGTTATTGGGCCATAACCCGGCACCATGAAGTAGGGACCATTCCCTACCCCGTAATGACCAATCGCATCAGAGAACGACTTATCATCGTATTTGGTGATCCCCGCTTCGCTGGCAATATCGATTAAGCCTAACAAACCAATCGTTGAGTTAATCCAAAAACGATTGAAATGGTCGAGTGCTTTTTCACCATTGCCCATAATAAGGTTATTCACCATGCTTGATGGTTCGTCTAAGTTGGCTAGAAAATTGGATATACCAGAACGTACTGGCACAGGGGTGTAGTCAACATAAGCGAGGGAAACAGGGCGAACTAAGTAAGGATCTAGATATTCGTAGTTGATATCCCACATCGCTCGGTTGAAACCTTCAAAAGGATCATTGGGGTGGGACTCTTCGACGTATTCAGAGGTTTCGAGGTTATCATCGTCAACACTTTCGTCCGGCGCGCTTGAACACCCAACCGTTAAGCTTGCGATAAAAAGTAAACTCGAGAGTCTTAAAACACTGACAGACATATCACCTTTTCCATAAGGAATTCAAATAATAAAAAAGGCCAGCAATCGCTGGCCTCAATTGTTTGGCTAAGTCTATACCGTTTATCTGCAAATCGGAATAGCTAACACCTATGCAAAGTGATGATTAATATTGCTTATTGATATCAATGGTAACTGGAGCACCCAGTTCAACCACTTCACTTTCACCGTACCAATCGCCTTCGCGAGTTGAAACGTTGCCGTCTGTATCAAGCCTAGCTCTAACCATCAGAGTTTCAAGGCTAGACAGCTCTTGTCCTTCCAGCATGCTGTTGCCGTCATCTAGAACAACAGTACGAGGGAAAGTCCCTAGTGGGTAACGAGCGGCTGCGATAGGCATTGGAGAACCATCTGCTCTGTGTACTGAAACAATTAACACTGAGTTAGGGTCAGCATTCACGTCTGCAGATAGATCGAGCGTTACAGCAACAGTCTTACCTTGGTCGACACCCATATTGTCGCCCATTTTCTTCTGAGCACTTTCAATACTGCGCGAAAGCATTTCATAGCGACTGTCTTGTGGACCAATCATCTGCTGCATGATGCTCCAGTACTTCACCGCACCTGGGTAGTCTTGACGCTCAAACGCATCAAACGCAAGCAGTGAGAACACACGAAGGTCAACGTAATCGTTTTGAATCAAACGGCTCAAAATCAAACGAGCTTGGTTTTGATCAGCTTCATCAGGAGAAAGCATCAGTGCTTGTGCGAAACCTAACTGAACATCTTCATTCTTAGGTTCAAGCTTGTAAGCTCGCTCCATAGAATCTTTTGCTGTTTCAGCATCACGGTTAGCCAGTGCAATACGACCGAGTAGTAACCAACCTGTTGAATCTTTTGGTTGGTAATGCAGACGAGTACGAAGCGCCAGAGTCAAATCTTCCAGTTCATCATCCGTTAGTGCACCACCTTCCGATGACATTAGCTTTTTAGACAACTCAGGAAGGTTCGAGCTCACTTCTTGCCAGTGTTGAACTTTGTCCAATGCACCGAACTTAAAGTACATACCATAAGTCACAGCCACGACAAGAATGATCGACGGTACAACCACACCAAGCGTAGAGATTTGAGTTTTCTTCATCTCTTCTTGTGCAGGAACATCATCAAGCAGAGACTGTTTCAAATCAGCGATCAGTTCTTGTTGGTTATCAACAAGACCTTCCTCTGCTTCTACTTCTAACTCGACAAGACGGTCTTTATAGAACGCTTTATTCAACTCGTCGCGAAGCATCTCGTCATTGTTTGCCTTCTTGTTAATGAAAGGCAGAACAATTAAGAAAATTGCCGCTAGCGAAAGGATAATGGTAGAAATCCAAAATAGAGTCATTACTTCTTATCTCCGTCGTTCTCTTCATCGAGTAACGCTTTTAAGCGAGCTTCTTTGTCTGCATCCCAGTCTTTATCTGACTCTACTGCTGCTTTTGATTTTGACTTTCTGCTTCGTAAAATAATCAAACCAAATCCAAACACAACAACCGCAAACGGACCAATCCAAAGGATCGATGTAGCTAAGGTCAGTGGCGGGTTGTACGTTACAAAATTACCGTAACGAGCAATCATGTAATCAATAATTTCTTGCTCAGACTTGCCGTCTTTTGTCATCTCGTACACTTTTTGGCGTAAGTCGACCGCTAGCTCAGCATTCGAATCACCAATCGTGTTGTTCTGACATTTAGGGCAACGTAGCGTATTACTCAACTCTTTAAACTGCTGTTCTTGATCTACGGTATCAAATTCATGGAACTCGATAGGCGCAGCAGAAACAGTCGCTGAAATTGCGAACGTAGCGAATAGAGTAATCAGTGCCTTTCTAATCATTTCGATTCCTCCAACAACTCTTGATACATCGGCTCAAGCGTCGATGCCCAGTTGGTTGGGTTCACGTCACCAACATGGCGGTAGCGAACTACGCCGTTAGCATCGATTAGGAAAGTTTCAGGTGCGCCATACACGCCAAGGTCAAGGCCTAGCATGCCATTACCATCAAACAGGCTAATTAGGTACGGGTTACCCAACTCTTTTAGCCAACCAACCGCTTTGTTGCGATCATCTTTGTAGTTAAGACCAATGATCTTAACGCCTTGATCCGCAAGCTTGTTCAGGTAAGAGTGCTCTGCATAACAAGTAGGACACCAAGTCGCCCACACGTTAAGAAGCAGTGGCTCGCCTTTAAAGATCGCTTGATCATGAAACTTACCTGGTTGTTCTAAGTCTTCTAGACCAAACTCAGGAACAGGCTTACCAATCAATACGGATTCTAGCTTAGTTGGGTCATCGCCCGACTGGTTGCGCATTAATTGCGTTGCAAAGATTCCAGCTAGAACCATGAACGCAATCAATGGAATGAATAAAATCTTCTTGTTCATTCGAATTAAGCCTCCTGCTCTTCAGCCGACTTTTTCATTGGCTTACGGAAACGGTAACGACGGTCACTGATAGCAATAGCGCCACCAATCGACATAATCAAAGAACCTGCCCAGATCCAACGTACAAATGGTTTGTAGTAGATACGTACAGCCCAAGATTTGTTGTCGTCTAAACGTTCACCCATTGCAATGTAAAGGTCGCGCGTTACGCCACGGTCAATCGCTGCTTCTGTCATCATAGACTTAGCTGTGGTGTAGAAACGTTTTTCAGCGTGAAGCGTGTTGATGTATTTGCCTTCTTTAGTAATTTCAAAGTCAGCAATGTAACCATCGTAGTTAGGACCATCTTTGTCACGAACCCCTGTAAACAGGAAGCTGTATTCTTCAAGCTGGTAGCTTTCACCTGGCGCCAGACGTACATCACGTTCGATGCTGTAGTTTTGCACCATCGCGATACCAATCACTGTCACGGCTAAACCTATGTGACCACACATCATTGCCCAGTGGCTACGAGGTAGCTTAGTTAGACCTTTCAAGAATGTATGACGGTGAGTCGCACGCTCATGCAGCTCAAAGCCGTGCATGAAGATGATCCAGAACGCCATTACCCAACCAGCAAACGCAGTACCACTGAAGCGGTCAGCCAGTAGAGCAACCATTAGCGCACTCAAGCCAAGTGAGAGTGCACCTGAAATCAGCATTGGTTTAACAAGCTTAGACAGGTTGTCACGTTTCCATCGGATCAGAGGACCGATACCAAGCAGGAACGAGAACGGGATCATTAACCAGAAGAACAACATGTCAAAGAATGGTGCACCGATAGATACCGATCCCAAGCCTAACTGTTTGTGAACTAGTGGTAATAACGTACCTACTAACACAACCACTAGGGCTGCAATCAATAAGATGTTGTTGCCAAGCAGTGCGTTTTCACGAGAAACCAGATCGAAGTTACCACGAACACGAACCGATGCGCCTTTAATAGCAAACAACAGCAGTGAACCACCGATAACGAAGACTAGGAAACCTAGGATAAACATACCGCGAGCAGGATCCGACGCAAACGCGTGAACCGATACCAAGATGCCTGAACGAACTAAGAATGTACCTAGTAAGCTTAGCGAGAATGCAGAGATAGCCAGCAATACTGTCCAAGCTTTAAATGTGCCACGCTTTTCTGTTACCGCTAGTGAGTGCATCAGCGCAGTACCAGCCAACCAAGGCATGAATGAAGCGTTTTCTACTGGATCCCAGAACCACCAGCCACCCCAGCCAAGTTCGTAGTAAGCCCACCAAGAGCCTAGTGCGATACCTACTGTTAGGAATAACCAAGCTGCGATTGTCCAAGGACGAGACCAACGAGCCCATGCCGTATCTAAACGACCACTCATTAGAGAAGCGATGGCGAAAGAGAACGCTACCGAGAAACCTACATAACCCATGTAAAGCATTGGCGGGTGAATAATCAAACCCGGGTCTTGCAGTAGTGGGTTCAAGTCGCGGCCATCTACAGGGAAGAAAGGCAATGTACGTAGGAACGGGTTAGACGTTACGATAATGAACAGCAAGAAGCCGACAGTAATCAAACCCATGATAGCCAAAACGCGAGCCACAGACTCTTGAGGCATACCACGACTGAATGTCGCTACTGCTACAGTCCAACCCGCTTGGATGAGAACCCAAAGCAGTAATGAACCTTCGTGCGCACCCCAAACCGCCGTAATTCGGTAGTACCAAGGTAGTTGGCTGTTTGAGTTACTTGCTACGTATTGAATCGTAAAATCATTTGTGTAAAACGCGTAACACAAGATAAAGAACGAAATCGCTAAGAATCCGAACATACCCCACGACAACGGTCGTGCGCTGTTCATCAATAATGTGTTATTTCGAGCGGCTCCATACAATGGGAGCACGCTTAGCAGCAATGCAAGTCCCAAGGACAAGATCATCGCAAAATGGCCGATCTCGGCTATCATTGAGCATTTCCTTCTTTTTGTTCAGTCGTGTATTGCAAAGGCTCATGGGTTTTCTTCATTGCTTCCGCAACTTCAGAAGGCATGTACTCTTCATCGTGCTTTGCCAACACCTCAAACGCTTCGATTGTCGTTGCATTTTTAAGCACACCCTGAGCAACAATACCTTGGCCTTCACGGAAAAGATCAGGAAGGATGCCATCGTATAGAATCGTTACTTTAGGGCCTACATCTTGCAAATCAAAGCTTACACGTAGTGATTCATTGTCACGGCTTACAGAGCCGACTACGACCATGCCACCAATACGTAGGCGTTGACCAACTTCAGGTTTTTTACCATCTTTGCCGTTGACCAGCTCAGTTGGTGTGTAGAACAGATCCATGTTCTGGTTAAGTGCGTAAACCATCAATCCAACAGTCGCACTGATACCAAAAAAGATCGCTAAGACAATGCCCAGCCTCTTTTTACGTCTTGGGTTCATAGAGTGTTCTCCATATTTTTTGCTGCATCGATACGAGCCTGACGATCAATCTTAGCTTGTACTTCATTTAGTAATTGCTTACCACGACGAACGCTTACGACCAGTAAAATGATCATCGCGAGGAATGTGATTCCAAATGCACTCCAGACATACGAGGCATAACCTCCCATGGCTAAGAAATCACTCAAAGATTCAAAATACATAATTACCTACCCTACTACGCTTTTTCAGCCGCAAGCTTGCGAACCCATGGACGGTGACTTTCTTTACTGATGATTTCGTTACGGAAACGAATCATGGTTAAAGCGCCAAAGAAGAAAGCGAAGCCGAAGATGTTAAGAAGAAGCGGCCATAGCATGTCACTTGAGATCGAAGGTTTTGCGAACTTAGTAATGGTCGCGCCTTGATGAAGTGTATTCCACCACTCTACAGAGAAGTGAATGATAGGGAGGTTGATGACACCAACGATAGCCAAAATGCCTGCCGCTTTCGCTGCTGTTTTTTGGTCGTCAAAAGCGTGGTGTAGTGCGATCACACCCAAGTATAGGAATAGAAGAATCAGCTCTGAGGTTAAACGCGCATCCCAAACCCACCAAGCACCCCACATTGGTTTACCCCAAACTGCGCCAGTTAGTAACGCAATGAAGGTAAACACAGCGCCAATCGGTGCCATCGCCAGTGCGGCCATGTCTGATAGCCTTACCTGCCATACCAAACCGATAAAGGCAGCAATCGCCATCGACATGTAAACGCCCATCGACCAGATTGCAGACGGAACATGGATGTAGATGATACGGAAGCTATCGCCTTGTTGGTAATCAGAAGGCGCAAATGCAAGCCCCCACACGGTACCGACGGATAGACACAATAGCGCTAGGATCGAAAACCATGGCAAAAGTTTACCAGCAAGCTGATAAGAGGTTTCTGCTTTGGCATAGGGATGGAGCCATTTCCACATGTTATAATCTCACTCTTACTTCATATTGCTTACAGCTATTAAAGCTATAATTATAATAATTTTATTTGTCTTGCTTTCAGTTTTATTGACTCTATGAGTCCAATCGACACATTTGGTTCACATTGGCTATACGATAACGGAACCCCAATCAGTTCACACTTACTCTAAGTGCGGCACTGATCGCAAAAGGCGTCATAGTCATCGCACCCATTAACATTGCCCCAAGCACCGCCAATTGACCGTTGTATGCAACGCCCAAAGCCGCAGCGTCAATTGCTGACGTCGCGAAGATTAAAATGGGGATGTAAAGCGGCAAGATTAACAGGCTTAACAGGACTCCGCCCTTCTGTAACCCAACGGTTAACGCAACACCAATCGCACCAATAAAACTCAATGCGGGTGTTCCTACCAGCAAGGTCAACACAACTGAGAGCCATGTATCAAAATCTAAAGACAACAAAACAGCCAATAATGGGCTGATTAAAATCAATGGTAACCCGGTCAACAACCAGTGTGCTATGACTTTGGACAATACTACCAACTGCAACGGGATTGGCATCAGCATCATCTGTTCAAGGGCGCCATCTTGAAAATCATCACGGAAAAGACGCTCTAAAGAGAGCAATGCAGAGAGCAAAGCGGCCACCCAAACAATACCCGCAGCAATACGCGCAAGTAGGTTTGGCTCTGGGCCAATACTCAAAGGGAAAAGCGTGATAACAATGATGAAGAACCACAAAGGGTTAAAGATATCCGCTTGACGTCGAAACGCGATAAGCAGTTCGCGTCGGATAATCGTGGTCATTGAAGAGATCATATTACTCACCCAACTTTATTTTTCTTAGTTTCGGGCTATCAGCAAACATATCTTGGTGTGTGGTTAACAACACAATGCCACCGTTGTCTGCATGCTGAGAAAAAAGAGATTCGAGAACTTTCACGCCCTGCTTATCAATGGCAGTCAGCGGCTCATCAAGAATCCACAACATTTGCTTGCTCAACCAAAGGCGAGCCAACGCAACTCGGCGTTGTTGGCCTGCTGAAAGTTGCCCCGCAGGTACGTCTTCTCTGCCCGCAAGCCCGACTTGAGCCAGCGCGTGATAAAGCTCTTCTTTGCTGGTACCGCCACTGTGAATCGACTGATAAAAGCTCAGATTCTCATAAGCACTAAGCTCGCGCTTTACGCCTGTTTGGTGACCAAGAAAAAGTAAATTTTGATGATAAACATCTCGACTCGATTCAATAGGCTCACCGTCCCAAGAGATAGTGCCGTCATCGCGATCGCCTAAGCCAGTAATAATCCTAAGGAGTGTCGTTTTCCCGGTACCGTTACGACCTTCAACTTGAACCAGCTCACCTGGTTTCAATTGAAAAGACAACGATTCAAACAGAATCCTGTCGTCACGAATAGCAGTTAAATTTGAGACTTCTAGCATAGGTAAATTTAGTCGAGTAATGAGAGCGCTATAGTAGCACACCAACATGGTGACAAAACAGGACTAGGCGTTTTCGATAGAACAAAGTCGGTAAGAAACTGTTACCACCTCATCACAATTTACACATTTTCATCAACAAACAAGATATTGTCGTAGATACAAGCACTTATAAACATCGTTCTATATAGATCGGACAGGCATAAAAAAAGAAGCCGAAGCTTCTTTTAAGAGGAATACGTAATAAACATCAATTGCTCAATACGAATTAAGCGCTCAATTTAACGACGTCGAGGCGGGTCTCTGCGATCGCGAGAGGCATCGGGTTGCTGATCGTACGATGAAGGGTCGCTTCGTAATGAAGGAATTTTCTCTTTACCAGCAAGCTTGTTCTGCAGAGACATCATCAGCTCAGCTTCTGCTTTGGGTAATTCACATTCTTCAATTAACTCGTTAATCCCAGCGCCAAGCTGAACCATTTTCGTTGCACGTGTGTACAAACGTCCATCGGTATCCGCATGTTCCAGCTCAACAATACGTTCATTCAAATGTTTGATAAGATCTTGTTGTTCAGTCACTTTCTGGCCAAGGCCAACCACAACAGAGCGAACCTCAAGTAATTGCTTACTCGATTTTTGAAGCTCTTTGTCCAAGTTACGAACTTGCAGGCGTGACTGATCGAGCTGCTTTTGAATCGCACGTTTTACTTTGCTAATCAAAATCAGGATAAATAACGTAAAAACCCCAACGCCTGATATCAGAGCGACAGGGCTTAAAGGAAGCGCTTCAAACATTACAGGTGAGCCATCTCATCCCATTCGTCTTCGCTTAGTAGTTTGTTTAGATCTACTAAGATAAGTAGCTTGCCATCTCGGTTACTTACACCTTGGATGAACTTAGCACTTTCATCAGTACCAACACTTGGCGTTGTGTCGATTTCAGAAGAACGCAGGTAAACCACTTCAGCAACGCTATCTACTAGAATGCCAATTACTTGACGCTCAGATTCAATAACGATGATACGAGTGTTGTCTGTGATTTCACCTTGCATCAAACCAAAGCGAGAACGAGTGTCGATAACAGTAACAACGTTACCACGTAGGTTAATAATACCTAGAACGTAATCTGGAGCACCCGGTACTGGAGCAATTTCGCTGTAACGTAGTACTTCACGTACTTGCATTACGTTGATGCCGTAAGTTTCTTCTTCTAGCTGGAAAGTCACCCATTGAAGTACTTCATCATTCGTTTGCTCTTTTCTTACTTCAACTTCACTCATATGAGACATAGATAATCCTCTTGCCGTCGTTACCGACCACTATTATTAACTTGATGCTTATTGTTAGCCCAATGCTTATTACTAGCTTAATGCTTTTACATCTAGCCCTGCGTTTAGCATGGCGATTAATGCTTCAACATGAATCAAAGCACACATTTTTTCTTTTACCATACCAGCGAGCCATGGGCGTTTCCCTGCCATTTCTCGCCAACGTACTTTGTCTGTATTAAGTAGCTCGGTGCCTTTGAGCTCTGTGCCCGCCAGGCCCCACAAGCTCTCTCCAAGCATCACTATATATTGATAGTTTTCTTTGTATTCGTCACCTGATAGTTTCTCAGACATCACCCATTTTGCGGTGTCGACCACATCTAGCTGACTATCACGGTTGGTTTGTAAACCCAAATACCAAGCTGGCTTACCAATGATATGACTTAACTCTTCAAGGCGATGGATGCCGCCAAGCTCATCAAGTGGCACCGCAAAGGTCACGCCGTTTACATCAAAATACAAGACTTGAAAGTCTTCTTTGCGAACCGTACTTTCCCAAGAGGTAAACTGGTCAGCACCTCCTGCTTGAGTTTCGGGTTCAATAACTGTCTCGGGATCAGGAACATCAAGTTCAGGCTCAACAGCCTTAACTTCTACTTGTTCCGTCTCCAACGATTCAGCTTGTAACTCTTCAATTTGCTGCGATTCAACAGGTGGCTCTACAACAATTGATAAATCGGGTTCTGGAAGATTCCAATCCTGAATCTCTGGCTCTTCGAACACTTGAACAGACTCAACCGCGGCATCAAACATTTGCATGTCTGCTTGCTGGGCGATTTTCTGGGTGTTCTGATCCATCAACTCATCAAGGTTCAGTTCATCAACAACATTGGTCGCCTCTAAACGGCTGAGTAGTTTCTGAACATCTTCAAGGTTAGGAACCTCAAACTCAGCCGCGCGTATTTCTGCGTAGCTTGAGTGGTGACTCGAAAATTGGCGCTCTGGCTCTGGCTCTGGC
>NZ_JBFRJZ010000005.1:0-809 GCF_041469125.1 Vibrio sp. 10N.286.51.E5
TCTTCAGTTACAGATGCTTTAACAGAATCTTGTTGACCGTTGATGTACGTTGCTAGCTCTTCAATGTCGTCACCCGCTTTTGCGCTGATGTCGATTTCTTGTGCTTGACCGAAGTTATCAGTGAACGACATTTTTAGGTCGTTAGAGCCTGATTGAACGTTCCAATCTTTATCTTTCGCGTTCTCAGTTTGGTAGCTCTTACCACCCATCTGAGCGTTATCAGAGCGCATGTCTTTCAGTTGAAGCATTACCGCTTCACCGTTGTCCGCACCGATTTGGAATGACTGAGTTCCGTAAGTGCCATTAATGAGTTTGTTACCACCGAAAGATGTGGTTTCTGCGATACGGTTAAGTTCATTGTTAAGCGCAGTTACTTCTTCTTGAATCGCTACACGCTCAGATTTTGAGTTTGAGCCGTTTGAAGACTGTAGAGACAAATCACGCATACGTTGCAGGATGTTCGTTGTCTCGTTCATTGCACCTTCAGCAGTTTGTGCAATAGAGATACCGTCGTTCGCGTTACGTACAGCAACATCAAGACCACGGCTCTGAACGTTCAAACGGTTCGAGATTTGTAGGCCCGCAGCGTCATCTTTTGCGCTGTTGATTTTTGAGCCAGAAGCTAGACGCTCCATTGATGTTTGTTGTGCGCTGTTTGCGTTGTTTAGGTAACGTTGCGCTGTCATCGCTGAAACGTTTGTATTTACATTCACTGCCATGGTGATTTCTCCAATTGATTTTCCGGTATAGCGGTTTCCGACGTCTCGGAAAACCAAGTAGTTCTCTCAAAGTTACTTTTAATAACGGCG